>CAZBTD010000047.1:0-24371 GCA_964494815.1 uncultured Ferruginibacter sp.
TGGCTGGATAACAGGGCATAGTTATATTGTATATGGCCCACTGAGCGCTGGCGCTACATCGCTAATGTTTGAAGGCATCCCAACATGGCCGGATGCAGGAAGGTTTTGGGATATTGTAGATAAACATAAAGTAGATATTCTTTACACTGCACCAACAGCCATCAGAAGTTTAATGGGTTTTGGCTTGGAACCATTGAAAGGAAAAGATTTGTCCTCGTTAAAAGTTTTGGGAACAGTAGGCGAACCCATCAATGAAGAAGCATGGCACTGGTATGATGAACATATTGGTAAAAAGAAATGCCCGATTGTAGATACATGGTGGCAAACAGAAACCGGCGGTTGTCTCATCTCAAACTTTGCTGGCGTAACACCAGCAAAACCAAGCTGGGCTACTTTGCCTATGCCGGGCGTGCAACCAATATTAGTGGATGAAAATGGAAAAGAAGTAACAGAAAAAGATGAACATGGTTTGTTGAAAGGGAATCTTTGTATTAAAGCGCCGTGGCCATCCATTTTGAGAACAACTTACGGCGATCATGAACGCTGCCGTACAAATTATTTCGCTACTTACGAAAATTTATATTTTACAGGCGATGGCGCATTAAAAGATGACGAAGGTTTTTACCGCATTACAGGAAGAGTGGATGATGTATTAAATGTAAGCGGCCACCGTATAGGCACTGCCGAAGTGGAGAATGCAATCAACATGCACGCCGGTGTTGTTGAAAGCGCTGTTGTTGGTTATCCGCATGATGTAAAAGGACAAGGTATTTATGCTTACGTTATTTACAGCGGTCATCATGGAGATGATGATTTAAGACGAAAAGATATTTTGCAAACTGTAACAAGGGTAATTGGCGCTATTGCCAAGCCTGATAAAATACAGTTTGTGCCCGGGCTGCCAAAAACAAGAAGCGGCAAAATCATGCGCAGGATTTTGAGAAAGATTGCAGAGGGAGAAGTCGCCAATCTCGGCGATACTTCTACTTTGCTTGACCCTGGTGTGGTGGATGAAATAAAGAGCGGAAGGTTGTAAAGTATTGTCCAGCCGGTATCGTTGCCAATCATTTTATCCTATAATTTTGGTTGAATAATCATTTGTTACTATTTTCGAACCGCAATGATGATTATTAAACATACGACAACAACAACCAAACACAGCACTGCTGCGGAAGGATAACAGTTGTATGAGTATGTAACATAATACTGGCCTTCCGCAAAACGGGAGGCTTTTTTTATTTGGTTATTATTGTTGCTAAATGGTATGCAGTACAAGTGAGTGACACAACGCTGATGCCATGAAAAACAAATCCTGGAAATAAAATAATTATACACTCAAATAAAAACAACAACACACAAAATGAAAGTAGCAGTAGTAGGCGCAACAGGCCTGGTAGGCAGCAAAATGCTGCAGGTATTGGCAGAAAGAAATTTTCCGGTAACTGAACTGATACCGGTGGCTTCTGAAAGATCGATTGGTAAAGAAGTGGAATTTAAAGGCAAGAAATTTAAAGTAGTAAGCTGGCAGGATGCAATTGCTGCTAAACCAGCAGTGGCAATTTTTTCAGCCGGTGGTGGTACGTCTTTGGAATTAGCGCCAAAGTTTGCCGAGGCAGGCATCACTGTTATTGACAACTCCAGCGCCTGGCGAATGGATCCAACAAAAAAATTAGTAGTGCCTGAAGTGAATGCAAATGTGTTGACGAAGGATGACAAGATAATTGCCAATCCAAACTGCTCTACTATTCAGATGGTAGTTGTGTTGAAACCATTGCATGAAAAATATAAAATCAAAAGGGTAGTAGTGAGTACTTACCAAAGTGTTACCGGCACTGGCGTAAAAGCTGTTGACCAGTTAATGAATGAAAGAAAAGGCGTGGAAGGCGAGATGGCATATAAATACCAGATTGATTTGAATGCAATACCGCATATTGATTCATTTTTAGAGAATGGTTATACCAAAGAAGAAATGAAAATGACCAATGAAACAAAGAAAATCATTGGCGATGATTCAATAAAAGTTACGGCTACTACAGTGCGTATCCCTGTAATGGGCGGGCACAGCGAAAGTGTGAATATTGAATTTGAAAAAGATTTTGATTTGAATGAAGTAAGGGATTTATTGAGCAAAGCCCCGGGTGTTGTGGTACAGGATGATGTGGCGAATTTTGTGTATCCAATGCCTTTGACAGCGCATGAAAAAGATGAAACTTTTGTTGGCAGAATAAGAAGGGACGAAACACAACCCAATACTTTAAACTGCTGGATTGTGAGTGATAACCTTCGTAAAGGTGCTGCAACAAATGCGGTGCAGATTGCGGAGTATTTGACAGAAAAAGGGTTGTTGTAAAAGTTTTCACGGCAAGAGGCAAAAATGATAAAAGAAGGCGCAAAGATTTTTCTTTGCGCCTTTGCTTTCATTGCCTTCTTGGTGTGAAAATTTTAATTTCTTCTTGCCACAACTATCGTTTTCTTAAACAGTTTTTTCTTTCCACTTAAATTAAATACTTCTGTCAGCACAATATAAACGCCTGTTGCCAATTGCTGGTTTCTTTCGCCCAGCCCATCCCAACGGAAACTTCCGCTGGTGCCGCACAAAGCATTGCGTTGCAAATAACGAACAGGCCTTCCATTAGCATCAAAGATGGTAATGCTTGCTACATAACCTGCTTCAGGGAAGTTGTATTCAACTGTTGCAAAATCATCTTGTCCATCATTATCAGGCGAAACAATTTCAGGTGATAGTTTTATTTCTCCCTGTACACCATCATTTATTTTAAACTGTGAATTCTGGTATGTGGGTGTGCCATAGTTTACACTTGTTGCTGCAGAATGCCAATTGCTTTCCTGTTGTGTGGGAGCAGTGTAATCTATTCTTTCCAATGCAACACCTTCTTTATTGTCAAGCAATTTAAAATGCCAGTCATCTTTATATTTTAATTCATCAGTAATTTTCCCTTGTGCATTTAAAATAATTACATCGCCTTCATCATCGCTATAAGAAGGCAAAGAACCAACTGTAACAAAAGCCCCTGGGTTTTTTGTGACAAAAGTATTTTTAACCCAATCGGCATTTTCTGTTATCACCATAAAATCCTGCGGAAATAATAAATATGGTTCTGTACTTAATTGGGTAATGCTGCTGATAGCACCCGTTGTACTCCTGTTGGCAATATAAGTTTGCTGCAGGTTGATGACTTTATTGCTGCGGTTGTAAATTTCTGCATAATCAAAACCATTAGAAGGAGGATTGAATAGAATTTCATTGATAACAATATCTAAACTGTCTGCCACATCGGTTAAGCCAACCTTTGCAGTTTTGTTGCTGCCGATGGCGTTGCCCATGCAATCAGTAACATTAGAAACTGTAATGGTATAAACCTTGTTTGCAACCAGTGGTACAGCCAGCGTTAATTCCACTTTGTCAAATGATGGCGAAATACCTGTAGCAGTTATTGGTGTGCCGATGCCATCGCTGATGGAATAATTAGCAGTGATAGAAGCAGCAGCATTGTTTAGCGGTTCATCAAAAACCAAATTAATAATTGTAGGGTCAATGGCATAAGCTCTCAACAATTTTGGTGCAGTGGCATCTGTATTTACAGCATCCACAGAATTTTTTCTTCCGGGCGTGCCGCCACTTAGGTCCGTGCATGCTTTCCAGTTGCTGCCGCCACTGCATGGGTTTTTGGTGTCCACCATTTCCAGTGTCCAGCCGCCATCCTGTTTTAATTCGTTTTGGTACCAACTCACATTATAATTAACTGAGTGGATAATATTGCCATTGGCATCCATTAAATACAATAACTCCCCGGTATTATCCAGTGAAGGAAAACTACTAACAGAAAGGGTAGGCCCAAAAGCAGCAAGCGCCGGCACAGCACTGCCGGTGCATACAATTAAAAAGCTGTCGGGCTTTAAAATATAATTCGGCAAACCGCCGCTTATGCCGCTGGCATCGCCAATTTTCCAGCCGGTAATGTTGATATTAAAAGCAGTAGTATTTCTCAATTCTATCCATTCTGAATTTGGCAAACCTGCCTGCGGCGTTGGGTCAGCAATAAGTTCATCAATTACAATATCATATTGCTGTGGAGTGTAAAAACTGAATGATGCCGTACCATTATTTAAGGAATTTCCATTTACATCCTGCACGCCATTTATAGTAAGTGTATTGTTGCTGCCATTTGGAAAAGTACTGCTGAATGTAAGATGAACAAGAGAAGTATTAACGTTATCAATAACAGCGTTCACGGGTGAACCAATACCGTTATTGGCAGAATAATTTGCTGCCACTTGTGAACTGATATTGTCAACGCTTTCATTAAATAACACATCAACGGTGGTGGAACTGGTTGCTGTTGCAGATACAATTGCCGGCGGTGTTACATCAGGTACATAAGTTTGTACAACGATGTCATCAAAGAAATGTCTTTGTGCAAAACTGGCAACAGTGCTTTGTTTTATCAACATGCCAAAGAAAGCGGATGTATTAAATGTATTATCTGTAACGCTTCCTTCATTAAAAAAATTATTGCTGCCTGTAATATCACGGTACAATTTCCATTCATTGGCTGCATCTCTTGTTACTTTTATTTTAATGGTGTTATTGCTTGTGTTGGTGCTTCCGTCAATGCCATCAATAATTTTTGTACTGGTGGCACCGTTCTTTTTATACAAAACAATTTCATCTGCAGTGCCGCCAATTCGTACAAAATAGCCATTGGTAGCTGTGGCTGATAAATCATTTGTGGATGCTGTTAAAAACACATCTGCATAATTGGTGGATGAAGTATTGAAAGTGAGATTCACATAAAACTCCCATTGTGCCGTGGTTGCCAATGCACTTGGCGTAGTAATAAAAAAAGTGCTGTTAGAAACAGTGTTGTTGCTTTGCAATTGTGATGATCCGTTTACAATCCAGTCACTGCTGCTCCCAGTCCATGCTGGGTTGCTTGTAAAATCTCCATCGGAAAAGTTATCAGTAAACTGTGCCATACAACTGGCAACGTATAAAATACAGGTGGTGGTAAAGAAAAACTTTTTCATAAGCTAAGCTTGTTCTTAAAGATACTTAGTTTATACAATTTGTCAACACTGTTTTTTCCGTGGCTTTCGGGCAATAAATGCCAGTGGTATGCCAATGCAAGCTATAAGTATGGCGGCGGCTACAGCAGCATTTACTGGCTTAAAAGGAAATTTGGGTGTGGAAGATAAGGGAACAACAATCAGGTTCATGATGCACCAAACAAAAATGCCATACACAATGCCAACAAGCAGTTTGCTTTTCAATAATGAAAACAATGCTGGTGCTATTGTAAAGAAGAGAACTGTAAATGCCATAGCAATAATATAGTGAAACAGCAATCCGGCAGCAATCATAGAGTTGCTGCCATCAAATGCTTTTTGCCCAAACAAACCACTGGCTACAAACTTTAATACTCCAGCCGGGCCATTGCCTGTTTTTATGAAGTACTGTATGCAGGCTGCTGTTATATCAAGCGTGCCCACAAGCAAACCTGCACTTACAATTTTTGAAGTTGAATATTTCATGCTGTCAATTTTATAAATGTTTACAACACATTCTGCAATACTGCCAGTGTTTTCATTTCGCCAAAGTCTTGTATATGCAATGCGTAATAAGTGTGATAGTACTGCAACAGCTTTCTTCTTATGTCGTGGTGTAAATGAAAATGAGCAAGCTCTGCCGGCTGCATCACTCTCAGCAACTGTGCAGTTAGCTGTGCGTTTTCGCCTTCAATATAATACTGGTGCAGCGGCCTTGTCGCCGTAAAACATCCTTCCTGCAGGTCGAGTATATTTTCTTCATCATCAAAATTATCGTTGAGCTTAAACCCAAGAAAGTGTGAAAGTTGCAAAGAAAAATACAGGGGGATATTTGCCGTCACTGTTTTGTCAGCTTTATCTAAGTGCAACAATACATCTTCACAAAAATAAAAAAGAGCATTGTTTTCTTCCGGTTGCTTCAGGCTTTTTTGTAGCAGTTCCATCATATATAAGGCAATGCAGTTTTTTATTACATCACTTAGAACATACTGGTACAGCACAGCCCAACTAAATTCACGAATGCGTTGCATACTTTTTTGCTCATGATGATAAACTACCAGGTCCAGTATTGCGCCAGGTAAAAAATGATTGGCTTTTGACGAATTTTTTTTTGATGACCGTACACCATTTACCATATAGGTTTGTACGCCAAAAAGCTCTGTAAGCATTGTCGCCACCAGGCTGGTTTCACCATACTTAACTGTTCTTAATACAATGCCTTTGGTTTTGTGTGTCATAGCCTTTGCCTCTTAGTTGCCGGAGCTTAAATTGTTTTAAAATTACAAGCTGCTACAAAATAATCAACATTATCCCAATCAATACAAACAATCACGTTCAAATTTGTTTTCTTTGCAGCCGGATTTTAAATTCTATACAATATTATGTGGCAACGTTTAGGAAGTGCTGTTATTAAATACCGCCTTATTCTTTTAATTAGTTTATTTGCTGTGACTGGCATAATGGGATACTTTGCAAAAAAAGTAAAGCTTAGCTATGAATTTGGTAAAGCTATCCCTACTGATAATCCCAAATACAAGGATTATGTAGCATTCAGAAAAAAATTCGGCGATGATGGAAATGTGCTGGTGATTGCTGTTAAAACAGACAAATTTTTTCAGCTGGATTATTTTAAGGCATACAATCAAATGCTGGCGGATTTAAAAGCTGTACATAATGTAACGGGTGTATTAAGTGTGCCTGCTGCCATCACCCTGCAAAAAGATTCACTGACAGAAAAATTAAAAGCGGTGAAAATTTTTGCTGATACTATTGCCACACAGGAGCAGCTCGAAAGTGCAAAGAATATTTTCTTAAACCTGCCGTTTTATAACACCCGTTTGTACAATCCGGAAACACACTGCTACCTGGCTGGCATAAGCATCAATAAAGATTCGCTCAATTCGTCATTGCGGTCAAAAATTGTAAGTGATATATTACTTCATGTAGAAAAATTTGAAAAAAAAACCAATACAGAAACATACCGGAGCGGCCTTCCGCTCATCCGTACCATCAGCAGCGATCGCATTCAAAAAGAAATGCGTTTCTTTTTAATTGGGTCTATTGTATTAAGCGCTTTAATTCTGCTGCTGTTTTTCCGTTCATTTAGTGTTACAATATTATCACTGCTGGTGGTGCTGATTGGTGTGGTGTGGAGCGTTGGTTTCCTGTATCTCTGCGGTTTCCAGGTTACTATTCTTTCGGCATTAGTACCACCGCTAATTGTAGTTATTGGTATTCCCAATTGTATTTATTTTATCAATAAGTATCATACTTCCTACTTGCAAAATGGCAATAAAAACCAGGCCTTAATTGAAATGGTGAGCAAGATGGGTATTGTAACCTTGTTTTGCAATATTACTGCAGCAATAGGGTTTGGCGTATTTGCATTTACTAAAAGCGCTGTATTGAAAGAGTTTGGGGTAGTAGCCGGTGTAAGTATCATGCTAATTTTTGTAATCTCATTTATTCTGCTGCCTTCTGCATTAAGCTACTTGCCCGTTCCCGGTAAGGCGCAAACAAGGTATCTTAATAACAGGCTTGTTACTTCTTTCCTGTTGCGGATTGAAAGATGGGTGCTTAACCATAAACCTGTTGTGTATGCTGTTACAACAGTTCTGCTGGTTGCAGCCATTGCTGGCATATTCCGGCTTAAAACGGTTGGGTATATTGTAGATGATCTTCCTAAAAAAGATAAACTGTACACCGATCTGAAGTTTTTTGAACAGAACTTCAAAGGTGTGATGCCATTAGAAATTGTAATACAGGCAAACAAAAAAAACGGGTTGTCCGGCGCCCGTGCATTAACTGTTTTTGCAAAGGCTGATACATTGGCACAATACATTGCGTCAATGCCAAATATGAACAGGCCTGTCAGTATCGCAGAGGGATTAAAGTTTGCAAAGCAGGCTTTCTTTGATGGCGACTCAGCTTATTATCAAATGCCCTCTTTGTACGAAAGCGCTTTTTTAAGCGATTACCTTAAAACTAATAAAGGCGATAGCAACAGCGCAAAAAATAATTTTAGCAAAATGCTTTCATCCTTTATGGATTCTGCAAGGCAAAGCACCCGTATCAGTGTGAGTATGAAAGATATTGGTACCAAAGAATTACCAGCAGTGCTCGACAGCATCCAGAAAAAAATTGACCAGCTATTCGACAGCACACAATACGTTTACCTTGAACCAGACAGGAGCAGCCCTTTCAAAATCGATTCAGTTTTTTCAGAAGCGGATTCAATTTTAACTGTTGATACCGTCTTTTCAAAATACAATACCATACCTCAGTATAAAGTACAGTTAACCGGTACCAGCATTACTTTTTTAGAAGGAAGCAAATTTATCATCAACGGGCTTAAAGAAAGCATCATGTGGGCATTTTTGCTCATTGCATTTTGTATGTTTTATTTGTTCAGATCGTTTAAAGTACTCATTTGTTCATTGGTGCCTAACCTGATTCCATTAGTAATTACTGCCGGCATTATGGGTTGGGCAGGTGTACCAATAAAACCTTCCACCGTACTTGTATTTAGTGTTGCCCTTGGTATTGCTATTGATATTACCATACGTTTTCTTGTTAATTACAAACAGGAACTGCCGGCTAACAATAACAATATTCTTGAAACAGTTACATCTACTATTAAGAGCACAGGCTTAAGCATTGTATATACGTCATTGGTGCTGATAGCAGGTTTTGTAATCTTTTGCTTTAGTGGTTTTGGAGGCACTTTTGCGTTGGGCTGGCTCACATCAGTAACATTGCTGGTGGCCACATTAACTAACTTAATCCTGTTGCCGGTATTACTGCTTTTGATGGGAGCTAAAAAGGAAGACGGAATTGAACTGGAGGAGTATTGATTTTTTTGATACCTGCTTCATTTCTTCGTAGCGGCATCGTTGCGTCGCACTCTTGTACGCCATACCTTTTTAATGGCGGCCTGCCTTGCATCGGGATATCTTTTTCGGAACTTTTCTGGCAGCGTTTGGCCACCAAAATTCAACCTGCTCCTTAGTTTCGAGTAATTATCTTTGCAGCAATTCAAAAAAGCAATCAATGACGATTAGTTACAACTGGCTGAGTGAATATCTTCCCGAAAGAATTGATCCGGAAAAACTGAGTAAAATCCTCACCTCAATAGGGCTTGAAGTGGAAAGCCTGGAGAAATACGAAGAATTAAAAGGCGGTTTGGAGGGCTTGGTAATTGGTGAGGTGCTTGAATGCAGTAAACATCCCGATGCAGATAAATTAAGCCTTACAAAAGTAAATATTGGTAATGGTGAACTGCTGCAAATTGTATGTGGTGCACCCAATGTGGCCGCCGGGCAAAAAGTGGTGGTGGCAACTGTAGGGGCTACTATTTATCCCACTAATGGCGAACCCATGACGATGAAGAAAGCAAAAATCCGTGGAGTGGAAAGCTTTGGGATGATATGTGCTGAAGATGAAATAGGGTTAAGCGACAACCATGCAGGTATTATGATTTTACCTGCTGATACAAAAGTGGGCATTCCTGCTGCTGAATATTTTGGAACTTACAATGACTGGATTTATGAAATCGGCCTCACACCCAACCGCATGGATGCGATGAGCCATTTGGGTGTGGCAAAAGATGTGTGTGCATACCTCACACATCACAATAATAAACAAGCATCGGTAGTATCTCCATTTAAAAATGTTTTGAAAGCTGACAATAACGATTTGATAATTGATGTTGTTATTGAAAATACTGAAGCCTGCCAGCGTTACGCCGGTATAAGTTTACAGAATGTAACGGTAAAAGAGAGCCCAAAATGGTTGCAACAAAAGTTAAAGAGTATTGGATTAAGGCCAATCAATAATATTGTTGATATCACCAATTTTATTTTGCATGAAACAGGGCAGCCTTTGCATGCATTTGATGCTGCTGAAATAAAAGGAAATAAAATCATTGTAAAGAATATTGCGGAAGGAACACCCTTTGTAACCCTTGATGAAAAACAAAGAAAATTATCAGCAGAAGATTTGATGATCTGTAACGCTGATGAAGGCATGTGTATTGGCGGCGTGTATGGCGGCATTAATAGTGGTGTGAAAGCAACTACTAAAAATATTTTTTTAGAAAGCGCCTGGTTTAATCCGCAAACCATCCGTAAAACATCTTTGCGTCATGGCCTGCGTACAGATGCAGCCACAAGATTTGAAAAAGGAGTTGATATCAGCAATACCGTAAATGTTTTAAAGAGAGCTGCTTTGCTTATTAAAGAACTGGCTGGAGGAGAAATAGCTTCGGAGGTAGTGGATGTATATCCTGTTCCAAAAGCAAAAACTGAAGTGGTATTAAAATACCACTATTTAAAAAAGCTAAGTGGTAAAAACTATCATCCTGATACGATAAAAGATATTTTAACTGCATTGGGCTTTGAAGTAATTAAAGAAGGCCTTGATGATATTCATCTTACTGTGCCATACAGCAAACCCGATATAACACTGCAGGCTGATATTGTGGAAGAGATAATGCGTATTGATGGTTTGGATAATGTGGAGATACCTGCTTTTATAAATATTTCACCAGCGGTGGAAACTTTGGCAGCTGAAGCTGCTGCAAAAGAAAAAGTAGCTGCTTCATTGGCTGGTGCAGGCTTCAGCGAAATATTTACAAACAGTATTACCAATGCCGCATATTATACCGAAGATGTTTTGCAATCAACTGTAAAAATGATCAACAGCCTTAGTGCAGAGTTAAATATTATGCGTCCGGCCATGCTTGAAACGGGTCTGGAGAGTGTTGCCTATAATTTGAACAGGAAAAATAACGACCTTAAGTTTTTTGAATTTGGTAAAACGTATAGCACAACAGCAATAGGGAAGTATGAAGAGCAACAGCATGTAGCTATTTATATCACAGGTAAAGCATCCGCAGACAGTTGGAAAGGTAAAGGTGAAAAAACTGATTTTTATTTTATAAAAGGTGTGGTGGAGCAAATAATGCAGTTGCTGGGAATAAATATCAGTGTTTATAATATTGAAACCAATGATAAGCTGGATAATTGTGTAACTGTACAGGCTAAGAATGAAGCGGTCGCAAAAATTGGAGTGATAAATAAGAAAACATTGGCTAAGTTTGATATTAAACAGACGGTGTTTTATGCTGATATTGACTGGGATAAAGTGGTGGCGTTGCACAAGAAACAAAAAATTGCTTTTGCAGAAATATCAAAATTCCCGGCAGTGCAAAGAGACTTGGCAATAGTAGTGGATAAATCTGTAGCTTACGATCAGGTAGAGAAAGCAACAAAAGGAGCTAAAATTAATAAACTGCAATCGGTAAACCTGTTTGATGTTTTTGAAAATGAAAAGCTTGGGGCAGGTAAAAAATCAATGGCAGTAAGCTTCACATTTCTGGACGAAGAAAAAACTATGACAGATAAAGATATTGACGCAATGATGGGCAAAATCATTTCATCGTATGAGAAAGAACTTAATGCAGAAATAAGAAAATAAAGTTTATACACTTTGGCAGCAATAGAGCAAAATATAAAAAGGGTAAATGATAAACTGCAACAACTGCTGAAGCAATACCAATATTTGCAAAAAGAGAACGAGCGGCTGAAAGAAACGGTAAAAAAGCTGGAAGGGAAAACCGGGGAACTGGAACAGCATATTGATCAGTTTGAACAAAAAGTAAATATCCTTAAAGCTTCAGCAGGCAAAATGAATGATGCAGATAAAAAAGCATTTGAGAAAAAAATTAACCAATATATCAGGGAAGTTGATAAATGCATAGCATTATTAAGCGAATAAAATGACAGAGGAACTAATTCCTATCAATATTGTAATCGGCGACCGGACCTACCGCATTAAATCGCTGCCTAAAGATGAAGGCGTGATAAGAAATTCGGTAAAAACCATCAACGATAAAATTGTGGAATACAAAACACAGTTTGCAGGCAAGGATATGCAGGACTATATTGCTATGGTGATGATTTGGTACGCCACCAGCCTTGCTGAAAGTGGCAATGCACTCCCTGAAAAAGAAGTACTGCAGGCTCTTGAAAAAATGGAGCAGCAAATTGACAAAGTGCTTTAAACAAGAAAGGCACCTTTTCCAAGATGCCTTTACTCAAACCTGAGTTGAACCTACCCTTGATGTTTCTTAAATCTTGTTTTCGTATCGGATAACAAATTGTATGGTATTAAAAACGGGACCAGGAGTACTATAAAAAATAAACGGGAGCAGGAATACTCCCGTTTTTTTACCCTAATAAAACCTTAAACCAGCAAAAAATTTTACTGTACAACCATACTGGTTAAGATTTTAGTTTTTCACATATCATAGCCCACAATGGATTATAAAGCGGCTGTACGGTTACAGTTATATCAACAGGATTATAATTTTATTGCCCGATTTTAAAACTAAAAGGTTCAGTTTCATATTAGCCCGGATACATCTTAAAATCATGGGTGATTTTATTTATTAAAATCACAACGGACTATTTTCCAATACTATGCCAAAGAAAAAAAATGTGGAAAACTCACTTCACTTATTGCTTTACTTAATATAAAATATTTTTTTGCCTCATTTTGCCTGTGCTGCTTCGATAAAAGACGTACAAAATGAACCGATGGTTGCGGACTTCCGAAAACATGCGCCCAATTTTTTGTGGATAACGAAAGGCTCTTTCATTACCTTTGCCACCATTTTAATTTTTAGAATAGTATGCAGGCGAAGTACAGGGAGTTTCAGCAACTGAATTTATCCAAAATAGGCGAAGAAATACTGGCCAAATGGCAGGCGCACAACACATTTGAAAAAAGTGTAGCACTCAGGGAAGGCCATACACCATTTGTATTTTACGAAGGGCCACCAAGTGCCAATGGTATGCCCGGTATCCATCACGTTATTTCAAGAACCTTGAAAGATTTGGTTTGCCGCTACAAAACCATGCAGGGTTTCCAGGTAAAACGCAAAGGCGGTTGGGATACACATGGATTGCCAATTGAATTGGGCGTAGAAAAGGAGCTCGGCATCACCAAAGAAGATATTGGCAAAAAAATATCTGTGGAAGATTACAACCTCAAATGCCGTGAAGTGGTAATGAGGTTTAAGGATAAATGGGACAGCATCACAAACAAAATGGGTTATTGGGTTGACTTAAATAATCCATATATCACATTTGAAAATGATTACATAGAAACATTGTGGTGGTGTTTGAGTGAATTGTATAAAAAAGGCTATCTCTACGAAAGCGTGAGCATACAACCTTATTCTCCAGCTGCCGGTACTGGTCTTAGTTCTCATGAACTTAACCAACCGGGTACTTATAAAGATGTAAAAGATACAAGTGCAACAGTAATCTTTAAAGTAAAAAGGGAAGGGGTAAATGAAAGCCATTCATTGCTGAAAAAATTGATGGAAACACTCTTCAATAATTCTGAAGATGTTACAAAAGATACAGGTATCGGCATCATGGCATGGACGACTACTCCATGGACATTGCCATCCAACCTTGGCCTTACTGTTGGACCTAATATTGAATATGTACTGATACAAACCCTTAATCCATATTCGCATGAACAGGATAATGTGATCCTTGCAAAAAATCTTGTTTCAAAATATTTTAAAGCAGAAGGTGAGAATGGAAATTTTGAAGAGTATAAAGCAGGTGATAAAATCATTCCATGGAAAATAATCACAACATTTAAAGGGAGTGAGCTGGAAGGATTGGAATATGAACAGCTTTTACCTTTTGAAGCCAATACTTTAAATGTAATATTAGAAGAAACACCGGATGCAAAACCATTTCGTGTGATAACCGGTGATTTTGTTACTACTGAAGACGGTACCGGTATAGTACATACTGCTCCTGCTTTTGGTGCAGATGACTTTAGAGTTGGTAAGAAGAACAACATTGGTATTTTAACGATGGTTGATAAAAGAGGCAGGTTTTTGCCAGGGATAAAAGACGGCATCTTCTTATATGGCGATGAATATGTGAAAGAAGATTACCTGAAAGAGGATGAGAAGAAAACTGAATTTGAAAAGCAAAAAGAAATATTAGAAGCGAATGGTAAAATAAAAGATCTCAAAAAATATTTAAGTGTTGATGACAGGATAGTGTTGAAGTTACAGGAAGAAGGAAAGCTTTTCAAAAAAGAGAAATATGATCACACATATCCTCATTGCTGGCGTACTGATAAACCAATATTATATTATCCATTGGATGCATGGTTTATCAAAACGACTGCAGTTAAAGACAGGATGGTTGAGTTAAATAAAACTATCAATTGGAAACCTGCTTCTACGGGTACTGGTCGATTTGGCAACTGGCTGGAAAATATGGTGGACTGGAACTTAAGCCGCAGCCGTTTTTGGGGGACTCCTTTACCAATATGGAAAACAGAAGATGAGGAAGAACAAAAATGTATCGGTAGCATTGAGGAATTAAACGCAGAAATAAGAAAAGCTGCCGAAGTACTGGGTGGTGAAACAAATAAAAACTATTTACATGCCGGCATTCTGGACCTGCACAAACCTTATGTGGATGAAATAACATTGGTAAGCGCTAAAGGCAAACCAATGAAACGTGTTCCTGATTTGATTGACGTTTGGTTTGACAGCGGTGCCATGCCTTATGCTCAATGGCATTTTCCGTTTGAAAATAAAGAAACATTCAAGCAAAACTTCCCGGCTGATTTTATTGCTGAAGGTGTTGACCAGACAAGGGGTTGGTTTTACACTTTGCATGCATTAGGTGTGTTGTTGTTTGATTCTGTTGCATACAAAACTGTTGTAAGTAATGGTTTGGTATTGGATAAGAACGGTAACAAAATGAGCAAGCGTCTTGGAAACGTAGTTGACCCGTTTGATACCATTAATTCATTTGGTGCTGATGCCACAAGATGGTACCTCATCACCAATGCTTCACCATGGGATAGTTTGAAATTTGATATTGAGGGAATCAAAGAAGTACAGCGTAAGTTCTTTGGTACATTATATAATACATACCAGTTCTTTGCTTTGTATGCAAATGTGGATGGCTTTGCTTTTAAGGAAGCTTACATTCCTGTAAAAGAAAGGCCAGAAATAGACCAGTGGATTTTGTCTTCTCTCAATTCTTTAATAAAAGATGTAAGTAAGTACATGGACGACTATGAGCCTACACAGGCTGGTCGTGCTATTGAAGAATTTGTTGATGAGCATTTGAGTAACTGGTATGTGCGCCTTTGCCGCCGCCGTTTCTGGAAAGGAGAGTATGAGCATGATAAGATCTGTGCTTATCAAACTTTGTATGAGTGCATGGAAACGCTTTGCAAACTGATGGCGCCTGTTGCACCATTCTTTGCGGATTGGCTGTTCAGTAACCTGAATGAAGTAACCGGAAGGTTTACAAATGAGTCTGTTCATCATACAGATTTCCCTAAAGTGAATGAGTCGCTGATTGATACTGATTTGGAGAAAAGAATGCAGCTGGCACAGGATGCCTCCTCGTTAATATTGTCTGTTCGCAAAAAAGTAAATATTAAAGTAAGGCAGCCTCTGCAGAAAGTATTCATCCCGGCACTTGACAGCACTATGGCTGGTCGCATTAAAAATGTGGAGGAAATAATAAAAGCCGAAACAAATATTAAGGAAGTTGATGTTTTAGGGGCAGATAATGACTTCATCAAAAAGAAAGCAAAAGCTAATTTCAAGACCTTAGGCAAAAGGCTTGGCGCTAAAATGAAATGGGCAGCTGACACCATTGCCGCCTTTGACGGATCCACTATCGATAAAGTGATGGAAGGAGATTTTGTACTTAATCCAGGTCAAAATGGTGAAGAAATCACTATTACGGCCGAAGATATCGAGGTATCAACCGACGAAATACCTGGCTATGAAGTGGCCGGAAAGGGCAGCTTGACCGTGGCTCTCGATATTACCATTTCGGACGAATTAAAGATGGAAGGCGATGCCCGTGAATTTGTTAATAAGATACAGGCAATCCGCAAGGACAGTGGTTTTGCACTTACCGACAGGATAATTGTGCAGGTGCAGGAGAATGCAGAAATACAAAATTCTTTGATTAGATATAAAGACTATATTTGCGCCGAAATTCTGGCAGATTCGCTTGCTTTTATGACCGTTTTGAACGGTGGTACCGAAGTGGATGTGAATAATGTCATTTTAAAAGTGAACGTACTAAAAAAAGGATAATAGTATGGCAACCAAAAAACAACCAGTGGCTAAAAAAGGCAAAGCGCCTGTAAAGCCAGCTGCAAAAAAAGTGGCAAAACCAGTTGCTAAAAAGGCATCTAAGCCAGCGCCTGCTAAAAAAGCAGCAGCTAAAAAAACAGCTAAGCCAGCTCCTAAGCCGGTTAAAAAGCCAGCCAAGCCAGTTGCCAAAGCCCCTGTAAAGTCTGCTGCAAAAAAAGTAGCCAAACCAGCCGCTAAGCCAGTTCCTGTGAAAAAGGCTGCTGTGCCAGCAAAAAAAGCCCCTGCCAAGGTGGAAGTAAAATCTGTCCAGAAGCATACTCCTGTGGCAATAAAAAAAGAAGAACCTAAAAAGTCAAATTCAATAAAAGCATCAACAGATATTAAAGCAAAGGATATAAAAATACCAGCCGCCAAGCCAGTATCTATACCTAAGTTAACAACAACCGCTGCCCGTAAATACGAGCCGGATTTTACAAAATCAGTTTTAGATAAGGCTCCAATGGAAGCCAATACCCCAACAATGAGATACAGTGATACGGAACTTAATGAATTCAAAGAATTGATTCAAAGGAAGCTAGAAGCAGCAAAAAAAGAACTTACATACCTCCAAGGTTTAATTACCCGTAAAGATGATATGGGCGGAGATGAAGGCGATAACCGCTACATGACTATGGAAGACGGAAGCCTTAGCATGGAAAGGGAGCAACTGAGCCAGATGGCAAGCAGGCAGATTACTTTTATTGATCACCTGGAAAAAGCTCTTATGCGTATAGAAAACAAAACGTATGGCATTTGCCGTGTTACAGGTAAGCTGATTGATAAAGCCCGCCTTCGTGCTGTACCACATGCCACACTTAGTATTGAAGCTAAGATGGGCAAGGTGAGCTAATAAAATTCAATTAACATATTTTTGATACAACTTTAAAGGAGAATAGCGGTCTATTCTCCTTTAATAATTTAAACACCTCTGAAATATCAATTACTGTAGTATGAAAAAAATTTTGCTTTCAGCTTTATTATTGGTTGTAATAGTTTCTTTTACCATCGCCCAGCAGCGTAAAGGACGGATGATTGCAGTTGGTTTTTACAACGTAGAAAATTTTTTTCATCCCACTAATGATTCCCTGAAAAATGACGATGATTTTACTCCTGATGGAACCTATCATTATTCATTTGATATATACAGGCAAAAACTGGATAATATTGCGAAAGTAATCCAGGAACTTGCAACCGATGTAACACCTGATGGCGCAGCTTTAGTAGGTATTGCTGAAATTGAAAATGATAGTGTATTAACCGATCTTGTTAATCATCCAAAACTTAAATCAAGAAATTACAAGTTTGTTTGGTTTCCCACTCCTGACGTAAGAGGCATTAGCACCGCTTTTTTATACAATCCAAAGTATTTTACTTTAATAGATGCTAAACCTTACCGGGTGCCTTTAGAAACGGTTGGGCAACCAAGGCCAACAAGAAATGTGTTATATGTTACCGGAATTTTGGCCGGTAACGACACGATACATGTAACAGTCAATCACTGGCCGTCGCGGAGTGGCGGCGTAGCAGAGACTAATCCCTTCAGGGAATTAGCCGCTACAGTAAATAAACAAATAGCCGATTCACTTATGGCTTATAACCCGGCCACTAAAATGATAATAATGGGAGATTTGAATGATAATCCCGTGGATCCAAGTATCAGAAAAGTGCTGAAGGCGCAAGCAGATACAGCAAAAGTGGAACTTACAGGTATTTATAATCCATGGATACGATTGTTTAAAAAAGATATTGGTACAGAAATGTTCGATGGTCAATGGAATCTGCTTGACCAGATAATGCTGACAGGTGGTTTTTTAAAGAACACTAACAACAAATGGGCATATCTTACCAACCGTATTTTCAGAAAGGATTTTCTTATCAACCAGGCACCTGAAGAAAACGGGCACCCACACCGATCTTTTACTGTTGACAGGGTTTGGGATAATGGCTACAGCGATCATTTGCCAGTGATAGTTTACCTTATTCAATAATTTGTTTTTGCAATATTGTTGCATTTGTTATTTTTGCTGTGTAATTGAAAAAGGCATTTACATATAAACAAGCTTTTGCATTCCTGCTTTTATTGCTGTACATATTTATAGCAACTCCAGTACAGCTATGGCACCACCATGCTGTTTATTCTAAAAAAGAAATTAAACAAAAAATATCGGCCTCATCTGTTGACTCAAAAAGTGAACACTGTAAAATATGCCAGCATACTTATGCTACTTATTTATCTGATGCTGTATCCTTTGGCATTAACAGTTTTGAGTTTGTTTGTATTAAAAATCTTTTGTTTAACCCAGGTTATAAAAAAGTTTTCCTTAACAGTTGTACTAACAAAGGCCCACCATTAGTTTAGCCCCCAAACTCTCATTTATTTTCATAACAAGTGCTTTATTGTGCTGTTAACCCTATTATTCATATAGCCAATTTCGGCTGTTCAATCTTACATAATGAAACAGACTATACTATTAATATATAGCATCATTATTTTAATAAACCCCAATTTTGGGAAAGCAAACAAAACCGGTAACACATTCGTTCTTAAAGGTTCATTTGCAGGCATTGTAAAGGAAGAAAAGACAAATGTTCCACTTGCAGGAGTATCCGTTTATTTTGCTGATATTAAAACTGGTACCACTACAAATGCAGATGGCGCTTTTAGCATTGCTAACATTCCCGAGGGAAACCATCTTGTTGAAATTTCACACATTGGTTATGTAACTATTGCAGAACAAATAGAAATTACAGGGGATACAAAAAAAGACTATGTGCTCTTTCGTACAGCTGTGGAAAATGATGCTGTAATTATTACTGGTACGGGAGCCGCCACTCAATTAAAAAAATCACCATTCCAGGTTTCATTACTTCGTAAGGAGGATTTATTACAAAACCCGGCCACTAATATTATTGAGGCGTTAGCAAAGCTGCCAGGTATATCAACTCTTTCAACAGGGCCCGCCATTTCAAAACCTGTAATCCGTGGATTAAGTTATAACCGTGTACTTACTATTAATGATGGTGTAAGGCAGGAAGGGCAGCAGTGGGGCGATGAACATGGGATTGAAATTGATGAAGCAAGTGTAACTAAAATCGAAATTCTGAAAGGCCCTGCTTCATTAATGTATGGCAGCGATGCGATGGCTGGTGTTATAAATATTATTACAAACGTACCGGCACCAAACAATACAATTAAAGGAAATTTACTTTCCAGTTATCAAACCAATAATAATGCAAGGTTATTGAATGCAAACTTCGCTGGTAATATCAATGGTATCAACTGGAATATGTACAGCACAGTTAGCGCTGCGGCAGATTACCGGAATAAATATGACGGAAGGGTGTTCAATTCAAAATTTAAACAGCAAAATATTGGCGGTTATGCCGGCTACAATGGCAATTGGGGCTACAGTCATTTACTTTTCAGCAATTTTAATTTAAAGGCAGGCTTAACAGAAGGTGAAAGAGATAATGCAGGTTATTTTGTAAAATCTGTGGCAGGTGGTAACGAGGCAAGAGTGACAGACGATGATTTTGAAAGCACAACTCCGCTAATTCCATACCAGCATATCAGGCATTTAAAAGTAGCAACAGATAATTCAATTAAACTTGGTAAAAACAGGCTGACATTGAATGTAGGTTATCAGCGTAACCAAAGAGAAGAATTTGGCAATGTGGATGACATCAATGAAAAGGAGTTGTACTTTGATTTGAAAACCATTACTTATACTACACAGTTTCATTTACACGAAAGGCAAGGATGGAAAACATCAATTGGCCTCAATGGCATGAGACAGCAGAATACAAACAAGGGAGCAGAACAACTAATACCTGATTATAATTTATTTGATATTGGCGGATATATTTATTCACAAAAAACAATTCATAAAGTCACTTTAAGTGGCGGTGCCAGGTACGACACAAGAAATATCGATGCAAAAAACTTGTTGGATGAAACAGGTATAAAGGGCAACGCTTTCACAAAATCATTCTCCAATTTTTCTGCCAGTGTGGGTGCAGCGGCACAGTTGAATAAACAGGTGAACATTAAATTAAATGTTGCAAGGGCTTTCAGGGCACCGGGTATCCCGGAGCTTGCAAGCAATGGCGCACATGAAGGAACAATACGCTATGAATACGGCGATAATAATTTAAAAAGCGAAACAAGTATACAAGTAGATGCAGGTATAGAATTTAATACAGAACATGTTTCAATAAACCTTTCTTCATTCTATAATAGCTTTAATAATTTTATTTTTTACAAGAAACTACAATCCTTCAGCGGAAGCGACTCTTTGGTAAACGTAGATGGAGACGATTTAACAGCTTTTAAATTTGACCAGCGCAAAGCATCCTTAAAAGGAATCGAAGCAACTATTGATATTCATCCACACCCATTAGACTGGCTGCATTTTGAAAACACATTTTCACTTACAAATGGAAAGTTTGCTGAAGCAATTGAAGGTTCAAAAAATATTCCCTTTATGCCGGCCGCAAGATTGATTTCTGAACTGCGGTGCAATTTTAGTAAACCATTAAAAGCCGTGGCAAATTTTTATGCAAAGATTGAACTGGATAATACGTTCAGGCAGGGAAATGTATTTACTGCTTATAATACAGAAACCATTACCCCAGGTTACAGTTTACTAAATGCAGGCGCTGGGGCAGATGTTGTTACTGTCAAAGGCCATACAATTTTTAGTTTGCACATTGCCGCAAACAATTTGGGTAATACAGCCTATCAAAATCATTTGAGCAGGCTAAAGTATGCAGCAGAAAATGTGGCAACCGGAAGAAAAGGTGTTTTTAATATGGGAAGGAATTTCAGCATCAAACTAAGTATCCCTTTGCAGTAAGATAAAATATGCACTTTTCGTTTTTACCATTACTGTAAGTAAGGAACTATCTTGCAGCAATACCAATTTATTTCTAAATGAATTACAAACTAACAGTATTTGTTTTTTTATTCACCAGCTTTTCATTAGCATCCAATGCACAAAACTTTGATATTGATTTGCTCAAATCAATTAATCAAAGCAAATCGAAATTTAAAGATGATTACAGCAGCATAATGTCAAAAAGTGTAACACCTGTGGTTGTTGCAGTACCAGTAAGTATGTTTGTAGCTGGCTGGGCAAACAATGATAAGAAGCTAAAACTGGATGCGGCATACTTTGCTGGCGGTTATATTTTATCCGCTATTGTAACACACGGAGCTAAACGTATCATTCACCGGGACCGTCCTTTTGTAACCTATCCATTTATCGAAAAAAGGGATGATGGTGGTGGGTATTCTTTCCCATCAGGCCACACATCTGCAGCATTTTATACAGCTACATCATTAAGTATTTCATATCCCAAATGGTATGTAATTGCGCCTGTTTATTTATGGGCATCGTCGGTTGGCTGGGCAAGAATGTACCAGGGAGTGCATTACCCAACAGATATACTGGCTGGTGCTGTAGTGGGTGCAGGCAGTGCATGGTTGGCATATAAAATAAGGAAGTGGGTTGAGAAAAAACCTATAGAAAAAAAAGAACCGCCTGCTTTATA
The DNA here is from genome assembly GCA_964494815.1 of uncultured Ferruginibacter sp. Lineage (GTDB taxonomy): Bacteria > Bacteroidota > Bacteroidia > Chitinophagales > Chitinophagaceae > Ferruginibacter. Next base: position 21,830 of record CAZBTD010000047.1, read on the forward strand.
AAACGAAAAACTGCTGCTAATCCCGGCAGTGGTTGAAGACTGTGTCGGCGGCTGTTTACCATGTTCCATGTTCTGTTTTAATTTCTCCTGCTGTACATTTATGGTATGTTAGAAATAAACATCAACACACCGGCGCTGCTTTTTCCAGCTATCACATTATTGATGCTGGCATATACCAACCGCTTTTTATCATTGGCAACATTAGTACGCAAACTGCATGATGAATACAACCGTGGTGAAAAAGAAAAACATATTTTGCTGCAGATAAAAAATATCCGAACCCGGCTAAACTTAATTCGATACATGCAAAGTTTTGGGGTTATCAGTTTTTTATGCTGTGTGTTGTGTATGTACACCATCTTCCGTGGTTGGACATTGGCGGCACATTGGATTTTTGCCACGAGCTTGATTTGCCTGCTTGTTTCAATTGTCCTTTCTTTACTTGAAATTCAAAAGAGTACTAAAGCACTTGAAGTTGAATTAAGTGACATCGAAGAATTGTCTGAAGCCAATATTTTTAAAGATATTTTTAAACCGGAAGAATAATTGAAATAAAAATCCCCCGGTAAACGGAGGATTTTAAAGCCAGTTAGTTTTAATAACAATCTTAAATTTCTTCAGCGCCTTCTACCAGCACGGTAGCAGTATTATTCAGCACTTCTGCAAAACCACTTTGTATAGTATAAGAAACGGTAGATGTTTTATCCATCAAAATTTTCATCTTCCCTGCTTTCAACGCACTTACCAATGGCGCATGTTTGTCTAATACTTCAAACAAACCTGTGATACCTGGTAATTGCACGCCGTACACATCGCCGCTGAAGATTTTTTTTTCCGGTGTTAGAATTTCAAGTGTCATGGTCTTTATCTTTAGTACTTAGTACTTAGATATTAGTACTAAGATCGGAGCATTTAATCTCCAAGTGAATTATAAAATGCAAGTATCATTCTGTACACTTGCCCAGCTTCATCAATTATTTTGTCGCCGGTTTCTTTGGTTGCATAGTTAAACCTGATAGCCAGTTCCACCTGCGTTTGTATTTCATTGCATGAACCCATTGAATATTCAAGAAAGTGCTTAAACTGTGGGTTACTTGCTCTTCCGGCACCTTCTGAAATATTGCTTGGAACAGAAATAGCGCATTTTTTCAGTGTATTGATAATCCATAAACTTCTTCTCTTGGAAAACCTGCTGTTATTTTATAAACATCTTCAGCAAGATTCATTGAGCGCTGCCATATCTTCAACTCCCTGAAATTATGCATCCCCATATTTTAAAAAGAACTTTAAATTATCATGCTTGTCTATAGTCTTAGTACTAAGTACTGAAGTCTACGCCTGTGCCTGAGCCATCAGTTTCTTGCCTTTTTCAATAGCATCATCAATTGAACCAACCAGGTTGAATGCTGCTTCTGGATATTCATCCACTTCGCCATCCATAATCATATTGAAACCACGGATAGTTTCTTCAATTGGAACCAATACACCTTTCAAACCTGTGAACGCTTCCGCCACATGGAATGGTTGTGATAAGAAACGCTGTACTTTACGAGCCCTTGATACCACCAGTTTATCTTCATCACTCAATTCATCCAAACCAAGGATAGCGATAATATCCTGTAACTCTTTATAGCGCTGCAATATCAATTTAACCCTGTTAGCACAGTTGTAATGTTCAGCACCTACAATTGCCGGAGTCAAAATCCTTGAAGTAGAATCCAATGGATCCACCGCAGGATAAATACCAAGATCCGCAATCTTACGGCTCAATACTGTAGTAGCATCCAAGTGAGCAAATGTTGTGGCCGGAGCTGGATCCGTTAAGTCATCAGCAGGTACATATACTGCCTGTACAGAAGTGATAGAACCGTTTTTAGTAGAAGTAATCCTTTCCTGCATCAATCCCATTTCTGTTGCCAGTGTTGGCTGGTATCCCACCGCTGATGGCATACGACCCAGCAACGCAGACACTTCAGAACCGGCCTGTGTGAAACGGAAGATATTGTCAACGAAGAAAAGGATATCCTTTCCCTGTCCTTCTCCATCTCCATCACGGAAATATTCCGCTACGGTGAGACCGCTCAAAGCCACACGGGCACGGGCACCAGGAGGTTCGTTCATCTGGCCGAACACGAAGGTAGCTTTTGATTCTTTCAGGCCTTCCAGGTTCACAGCACTCAGGTCCCATCCGCCTTCTTCCATACTATGTTTAAACTTGTCGCCATAGTTCATGATACCGGCTTCAATCATCTCACGCATCAGGTCATTACCTTCACGTGTCCTTTCACCCACACCGGCAAACACCGACAAACCACTATATGCTTTCGCAATGTTGTTGATCAATTCCTGGATCAATACTGTTTTACCTACACCCGCACCACCGAACAGACCGATCTTACCACCTTTTGCATAAGGCTCAATCAGGTCGATAACCTTGATACCAGTGAAAAGAACCTCTGTAGCTGTACTGAGATCTTCAAATAATGGCGGCTGGGCGTGGATCGGGCGGCCATTTGCTTTGCTTACCTGTGGCAAACCATCG
>CAZBTD010000048.1:0-24179 GCA_964494815.1 uncultured Ferruginibacter sp.
AAAAAAAACAACAGCAATTGGCAAACTGATTTACTCATGAAATAAAGTTAGGGAACCATTCATTACAAATCGAGATTATATCCACCAAAAGTTTACTGCTCGCCATTCATTACATTTGTATCAACAGTAAATTGTAAAACCTAAGTGGCCAACAACATAAAAAAAATAGTTACCAATCCTTTCCTATTATTTACTGTTACCGCCTGCACTGTTTTGTGGCCACTTACATTCTTGCTTTTCACAGTTAAAAATGATGCCCTCACTTATTATTATCCTGTAAGGGCATTAATAAGCGATGCACTGCACAATGGTGAATTACCCTTGTGGACGCCTTTCATCAACTTTGGCTATCCTCTTCATGCAGATATGCAGAGCGGTGCATGGAGCCCGGTGGTGTGGCTATTTGGTTATATCACAAATTTTTCGCTGGCAGGTTTTCATGCAGAGTTGCTGTTTTATTTTGCAATGGCGGGTGTTGGTTTTTATTACCTGTGCAGGCAATATGGTTTCAGCCATGCTGCTGCTTTTATATTTGGGCTGGCATATCAGTGCAGTGGTTTCATGATTGACGGTGTACAGTTTTTTGCCTGCATCAGCAGCGCCTGCTGGTTGCCATTTATTTTTTTGTTTTATAAAAAAATGATAGCCCGTAAAAGAATTACTGATGGGCTGCTCACAGGCTTCTTTCTATACTTATTATTTACCGGCGGCTATCCATCGCTGTTTATTGTAACGGCTTACCTGCTGGCGTCACATTTTATTTATACTTTCTCTTACCAGCAACAAAAGAATAAATTTATAAAAACTTCATTGCTTCCATTGGTAGCAATGACAATTGTATTTGTGTTATTAAGCCTGCCCGCTATTGTTTCATTTGCACAGCACTTAAGTTATATTGACAGGGGTAAAACACAGCCGCTTTCTTTCGTACTGGAAAATTCGATGCCGCCTGCCGCCTTGCTTTCCGTGATAAGCCCTTTTGCCACCACTGCAAAAAGTACCTGGCTTAATACAGACCCATTAATGCGAAATATGTACATGGGTATTATCCCCTTACTGTTTATTTTGTATGGCACCGTAAGCAGGCAGGTAAAAATAAAAGGCGACACAAGATTTTTTTTAGTAGCAGGTATTGTAATGCTCGGCATTTCGCTGGGTAGTTTTTTCTTTTTGCGGCAGGCGGCTTATTATGTGCTGCCGCTAATGAATACTTTCAGGCACCCAGCTATACTGCGTTTGTTTGCTATCTTTTTCCTCTTGCTGTTTGGGGCGTATACTTTTAATGAATGGCAGATAAGAAAAGATGAAGAATCGAAAAAAGCATTAAATAAAGTTCTTTGGTGGCTTACATCATTTGTGGTTGCTATAAGCATAGTTTTAGTAATTAAAAACGGATTCCAGGTTAAAGAGATGTTTCAATCATTGAACTTCCAAAGCATAAAAGCATTTAGCCTTACACAGCGCTGGTATTTACAGTTACCATTTATTATTTTATTACTGGTGGTTTTATTTTTTGTTTTAAAAAAAGGAAAGGCCTTACTGATGCTTCCTTTTGTTGTGCTGCTTGATATTTTTATTATCGCTCAGTTTAATATACCTGTTACAGTAATTGGGGCTTCCGGTTTTGCAGAAGTGGAAAAAGCCATTGAAAGAAACCGGGAAGGTTTTCCAGTTCCAGATTTGAACGCAAGCATTAGTGAAAACAGCAAAGACAGTTACAGCTTTACTACCGGCAGCAAACTGCACTATACAAAAAAGATTGGCCGCAATGATTACTACATTACTCCCGGTAATTTATCAGTCCAGGAAAAATTTTACGAATCAGCATCAAAAGAAAAAATATTTCAAAAGCCTGTTTTGTTTTTTGAAGATGACAACAGCGGAACTGTTTCTATAAAACAGTTCGGCGCTAACTATATAGAGCTAACAGTAACTTGCAGCCGCCCAACTACATTGGTGTACCTGCAAAACAATTATCCCGGCTGGCAGGCAAGTATTGACAACTCAGCGATATCCATTGAAACTGCTTATTCAACTTTTATAAGCATAAAAATACCAGCAGGCAAACACAGCATACAATTTCGCTATAACCCTGAAGGCATACACATTGCCTGGTATATTTCTCTTGCCTCCTTAGTTGTAATTATCTTGTCGCTTCTTTTTTTGCAATACAAGCAGCAGCGAAACGCCAAAAGGAAAACGTAAAAAACGAAGAAGAAAAATTTCTAAAGCAAAAATCTTTTCCAGGATAAAACTTACAATGCTGCCGTTGGAAGTATATGCAAAATCGGCTACAAGTTTTTGGGATGGCTTACTAAAAATATTTTTTACTTTTCTGAAAATCCATACAGGTAAAAAAAGTAAAGAGTTAAAATAAGTAGCATACTTCACTTCACAATCCATTTTTTCAATCAAGGTCAATAATGATTTCTTTGTGTAACGCCGCTTGTGATGGTTCACTGCATCATGGCTGCTCCATAAACTTTGAAATGCCGGTACTGTAACAACCAAAAAACCACCAGCCCTGCAAACCCTCAGCATCTCATGCACTGCTTTATTATCATCTTCAATATGCTCTATTACATCAAAAGCACAAACCAAATCGAATTGATTATTTGCAAAGGGTAATTGCTCGGCACCTGACTCCTGTACATCTTCCTTTGCTTCTTTTAAAAAAGCAACAAAGTCTTTGTCATTCTCTACTGACGTTACTTTTCCAAACTGTGATAACCATTGAGAGGAAGCTCCAGCTGCAGCGCCTACATTCAGCACAGCCGTATTGTAAGGCAAAGGGTTGCAGTTTTTTTTGATAGCTGCTGCAATAATTTTTTTACGCACTTTGAACCACCAGTTCTTTCTTTCCAGTTCAGCATATTGCAGCACATATTCCTTATTCATCAGTTGGCTGGCCTTTTATGATTTTTGATTTGATAATGTAGAGTGGCCTGCCTTTTACCTGGAAGAAAATACGCAATACATATTCACCAATTAAACCCAATGAAAGTAATTGAACGCCACTAAATAAAACGATTGCAAATATTAAGGCAGTAAATCCCTGGGGAACTGCATCGTAAACAATTTTCTGGTAAACAGTATAAACAAGGTATGCTAATGAAAACAACACAGCCGCTAAACCGATCATCCCGATAAAACGCACTGGCAATTCGCTGAAATTAAAAATGCCATTAAACGCCAGTTTCATTAACGACCAAAAAGAATATTTGCTTGCACCACCATGCCTTTCATCACGGCTATAAACAATACCTGCCTGCTTAAAACCAACCCAGCTACGCAGGCCACGTACATAGCGGCTTTGTTCTGGCATGCAGTTAATATGTTTTACAGCTCTTTTACTGATTAAGGAAAAATCACCTGCATCCAATGGCATGGCTGTATTTGAAAAACGTTTTTGTAAACGGTAGTACCATTTGTATGCTGCCTTCTTAAAAAAACCTTCTTTTCTTTTATCTCTTATACCATACACCACATCATACCCTTCATTCATTTTATTTACAAATGACGAAAGCAATTCAGGGGGATCCTGTAAATCGCCATCTATGATAAATACAGCATCTGCTTTACCATCCACTTCTTCCAGCGCTGCCGTGATGGCCATGCTGTGCCCAAAATTTCTTGATAAAAAAATGCAGGAATAATTTTGATTGCCAGTGGCAGCTTCTTCCATTAAAACAGCGGTTGCATCGGTGCTGCCATCATCTACCAGCAGCACTTGAACCTGCTGTGCCGAAGAAGCAATCAATTTATCAAGCCGTTGTTTTAATTCAGCAAATACTGCTGCCTCGTTGTACAAAGGCGCTACTATGGTAATGTTATGTACAGCCATTACCTGCAAAATAGTTTATTTTGTTTTAATGAGGATAGATGTATTATATACTCTTCCCTTTCATAGCCACAGCAATAGCCTCATCCATCACCCTTTCTGCATAAGGCCTGGAGATGTTATTGAGTTCTTCAATCTTTGTATGGATAAGGTCCTTGTCTTCCATTGTAGTTGCCAGTTGTAAAGCCTGCATGGCTGCGGCTGTACTCATCAGTTCTTCTTTTGTAAGATATTGTGTGTTTTTCTGTATAAACTTTTCAGTTGTTGAGAGTAATTGTTCTGCTTCTGTTCTTGCTTCTACCAATGCCCTCATGGCAATATCATCTTTTGCATGGGTGATGGAATCCAGCAACATTGTTTCAAGCTCAGCATCGGTAAGGCCATACTGCGATTTTACTTCAATACTTTGTTCCACGCCGCTTCTCAACTCTTTTGCCTTTACGGATAAAATACCATCTGCATTTATTAAAAAACTTACTTCTACTTTTGGCAAACCAGCAGGCATAGCAGGAATACCAGTTAAATTAAATTCCGCCAGCTTACGGTTATCTTTCACCATATCCCGTTCGCCCTGGAAAACAGAAATACGCATACCACTTTGGCCATCTTTTTGTGTGGTGTATTGTCTTCCCGTTTTACTTGGTATTTTAGAATTTCTTGGTATCAATACATCCATTAAGCCACCCATTGTTTCTATACCCAGCGATAAAGGTGTTACATCCAGCAGCAGTACTTCTTTATTATTTCCTGCTAAAATATCTGCCTGTATTGCAGCACCCAAAGCCACTACTTCATCAGGATTTACAGAATCATTTACGGGCTTGCCAAAGAAATTACTCACTGATTGTTTTACCAACGGAACCCTTGTACTGCCTCCAACCATTACAATAACATCAATGTCTTTCACCTTTAGTTCCGCATCTTTTAATGCATTTTTGCAACAGGCAATTGTTTTATCAACTAATGGCAGAACCAGTTGTTCAAACTGCTGTTTTGTAATAGAAAGTGTACCGCCATTTAATTCTGCGGTAAAATTTTCATTCAGCGATAAATGAATTTTTGCTTCTTCTGCTTTTAAGCGGATAGCTTGTGCAAACTCCTTATTGATTGATAATTCATCTTCGGCGATGCCAGCCTGCTGCAGCCAGTAATGAACAATTGCCTTATCAATATCATCACCTCCTAAATAAGTATCACCATTGGTAGATAATACTTCAAAAACACCATTTGAAATTTTCAGGATAGAAATATCAAAAGTGCCGCCTCCTAAATCATAAACAGCAATAGTTTTCTCTTCATCCTTGCTCAAGCCAAGGCCATAAGCCAAACTTGCGGCTGTTGGTTCATTCACTATCCTCAGCACATCAAGGCCTGCAAGCTTACCTGCATCTCTTGTAGCCTGCCGTTGTGCATCATTAAAATATGCAGGCACTGTTATCACAGCTTTGTTTACTGCTGTTTTTAAAATATGTTCTGCCCGTTGTTTTAATTCTTTTAAAATAAAAGAAGATAAATCAATAGGAGTATAAAACTTATTACCTACCTGCACTTTCACCAGGCTTTCTGTGTTATCATCAATTACTTTATAAGAAAAGAAAGAAGCATTTGCTTTAATATCATTGTACGATTTTCCCATCAGGCGCTTAGCAGAGAAAATGGTGTTTTGTGGTTGTGAGATGAGTTGCTTTTTTGCTTCCTCTCCCACTACAATATTTCCTGTTTCGTCAAAATGAATTACGGAAGGTACCAGAGAAGATGTATTGTGTTCTTTTAATGCTATCGGCCGCTTTGTTTCCGGATGTATAATTGCAACTAAGCTATTAGTGGTTCCAAGATCAATGCCCACAATCATTTCATCCTGTTGTAAACTTCCGGTTGCTATATTAATTGCAATTTTTGCCATAGATAAAAAACCATTTTAAAGAAGTGGCAAAAGTAGAGAATTATAAAGCGTGAAAGGTTGGGCACTAATTTCGGAATGCGGAAAACGTTTCTATAAAATCTGATTTTACTGGAGTTATTCCTTTGGTTTTGTTTTACCCAGCACTTCAACCTTCACCCTGCCAAGCCCGTTTTTAGGCGTAATACCAATTTTTTTTGCAGCAGCACTAGTAAGGTCAACCACCCGGCGCATTTTGGGATGAATGCGATCGTTTACTTTTACAATTACAATTTTACCATTGCGTACGTTGGTAATCCGTAGCCAGGTTCCAAGCTTTACAGCATTGCAGGCGCAGGTAAGTTTTTTCTGATCAAATATTTCTCCGCTGGCCGTTTTGCGTCCATGAAATTTATTGGCATAAAAACTTGCCTGCCCATAAAAAACTTTTTTGGGAGAAGAAGATTTTTTTGTGCTGTCCTGGGGAAAAGCTGTAGCTGAAAAAAACAGGCAGCTTAATAAAACTGCAGCCAGTGCCCGGTAATAAACAGAAACAAGTTTCATACGCAGCAATGTTGGGGTTTACTTATCAAAATACTTTTCCCTCAATGCTTTGTCGTCGCCGTAAATATCATCATAAAATTTGATCTTTCCATCTTTTCCTTCACAACTGTAGTAAGTAAAGTAAACATACACTGGTGTTTTTACAAGCAGGCGCCGGTTCTTTTTTTCAGCCAATAGTGTTTTAACCGAATCAAACGTATAACGTAAAGTATCACCTGCTGGTAAATTCAGGCTGTCAATCAATGTAAAATATCTTGCCAGTTTCTCCCACTCCTGCACCCGTACACAGCCGTGGCTGTTTGCCCTTGATGAATTTTTAAACAACCACCTTTCATTGGTATCATGCATATATACTGCATAAGGATTATCAAAATTAAATTTCATTACACCGAGTGCATTTCTGTCGCCGCTTGCCTGCACCACTTTATAAGGGATTCCTTTTGAATATTTACTCCAGTTTACAGATGAGCCACTGATGGTTTCGCCCTGCCCGTTTACCAATCTTAAACCAAGCCTTGATAAATAATTAGGGTTGTTTTTAAGTTTAGGTAAATACTGTTTTGCAATGATACTGGTGGGCACTGTCCATGTAGGATAAGTAACCATGTCGGTAATAACAGATTTTAACAAGGGTGTTGGTGTAGCAGGCTTGCCGCAAATAATTTTTGATTCAAGCGCTACAGTGTCCGAATCCCACACCTGCATATAGAAGGCAGGCAGGTTTACCCATATATATCTTTTAGGAAAACTGTCTGTTATTTTTTTGTACCTGTCAAGTGTAACAGCTACTCTCTTAAAACGCTCCACATCGTTTGTATTCAACATTTTTATCAACGCTGCCGATACTTTGCCATCTGGTTTTATACTTTTGAGCCGTTGGTATTTTCTTATTGATGAGTCCAATTGAGTAGAATCAGGCAGTTTATTGATAAAACTGATGCACTTACTTTCGCTCAAACGTTTTTGTAATGTCTTAATAAAAAACAATGAGTCCCTTTGATCGTTTTTCTTATACGGATAAGAAACATAAGTGTATGTCTTCCTGTCCATGCTGTCTAAAAAGTTCTTAATGCCGCTTTTTAAATCAGCGTATCCCTTTTGTTTCGGCTCTATAGTTTGTAAAAAAGATGTAAATGCGTTTGATTCAAGCAAACTGCTCTGAAGCTTTACCAATGATTCTGTAAGTTTTGAGCTATCGCTTGACAATGCGGCACTGTCATTTGAAAGCCTGCCATATTTGAGGTCTTTTATAAGGTGCAGGCAGGCATCTGTTAAAAGCATATCTGCCTTTGACCATATAACAGCATCCATTCTTTTAAGGGAATCTGTGTCCAATATTTTTTTAAGCGATATTAATTTATTTACCTGGTAATCTTTTGGAAAAAGGCCATACAATTCTGCATCTTCGGCCAGTTTAAAAATAGAGTCTGCCAGTGGCTGCCATTTTTCTTTTTTGCTCCAAACGTTTTTAAAATCATTGCTTTTGTAAAAATGGTTCACTACAGCTGTTAACTTAAGCTTAGTACTGTCATCAATTTTTCCATGATGTGAAATGGCAAAACTTACAAGCTGTTCAATACTGTTTCCGGTTGCCTCATCCATCTCCTCCGGATTAGAAACAATATTTGGTTTATCTGTTTTGCTATCGCTGTTATTGCAGGCTATGATAAATAAACACAACACAAGCAGGGTAAAACTGAGTGCACTTATTTTTTGCTGAAACATAAAGGCCAAAATTTTATTAGTAATTTTCGATACAGATTTGGTAAGTGGTTCAGCGGATATTTAACTATATACAAATTAACAAAGAGAAATGATATGAAGTTGCTTTGGCTGCTATTTTTTTTATTGGTTGTTAACGGAGCCGAAGCACAAGACTCCATAACGGTTAAAAATGGCTTAAAAATCATTAGAAACAGGAAAGAATACCTTGCCATAGCAGCACAAAAGCCCAAACTGGCCATGGTGGATGTAAAACAACTGGTTACTGGTGTAATACTTGACCTGCGATATGCAACCAATAATAATTTTACAGGGCAAAAAATTTATTTTGCCGCAACTACAACTTACTTAAGAAAAAAAGCTGCTAAAGCACTTGCTGCTGTTCAAAAAAAACTGAAACCACAAGGAATGGGATTAAAAATATTTGATGCCTACCGGCCCTACTCCGCTACGCAGCTTATTTGGAATTTGGTAAAAGATGATCGTTATGCAGCCAACCCGGCAAAAGGGAGCAATCACAACCGTGGCATTGCTGTTGATATTACCATTGTTGATTTGAAAACGAACAAGGAACTTGATATGGGAACTGGCTTTGATAATTTTTCTGACACTGCCCATTATGATTTTAAAGCACTGCCTGATACAGTGATAAAAAACCGGCTGTTGTTAAGAGGAATAATGGAAGAGAGTGGTTTTAAAGCTATGGAAACAGAATGGTGGCATTATGCACTTCCGGATGTTGAAAAATATGAAATGCTTGATTTAAGTTTTGAAGAATTAAGCAAATTGCAGCGTAAAAAGAAAAAGCATTAAAGCACTCTTTTAATTTTTTGTTCCAGCAGCATTAAATCTGCCAGTACAAAAGCAGTAACAGCTTCTAATACAACAGGCACTCTTAATGCAATACAGAGATCATGACGGCCTTTTACAGAGAATGGTTCTGTTATGCCTGTTTCAATATTTAGTGTTTGCTGCTCTTTTGGTGTGGAAGATGTTGGTTTGATGGCAATACGAAAAACCAAATCATTTCCGCTGCTGATGCCGCCAACAACGCCACCACTGTGGTTAGTTTTTGTTTTCCCTGAAATATCTTCAATCCAGTCGTTGTGTTCGCTGCCAAACATTTTTGCGGCGGCAAAGCCGGTACCAAATTCAATACCACGTACTGCAGGGATTGCAAACACAGCATGGCTTAAAACCGACTCAACAGAATCAAAGAATGGTTCCCCTAAACCAATTGGCAAGCCTGTTACTTTACATTCAACAATACCTCCAATGGTATCTTTTTCATCAATTGCTTTTTGCAAACCTTTCTCAATATCTGCTTCCCCTCCTATCTCAAGAATTTTTGCTGCCACATTTGTTCCATTCAATATTTTTTTTGCAATTACTCCTGCCGCAACTAAGCATACTGTAAGTCTTCCGCTAAAATGCCCACCACCACGAAAATCTTCAAAGCCACCAAACTTTTTTGTTGCAACAAAATCTGCATGGCCGGGACGTGGCACTTCTCTTTGTTTTTCGTAATCTGTACTTCTTGTATTATTATTGTCGAATAAAATAGTAATAGGTGCGCCTGTTGTTTTATCATTGAACACACCATTCATTAATTTAGGAATATCATCCTCCTTTCGTGGTGTGGTACCTTTTGCGCCAGCCTTTCTTCGTTCAATATCTGTTGTAAAATCTTCCACAGTTAATGGCAATCCTGCAGGGCAACCATCAATATTAACACCAACACAATTGCCATGTGATTCACCAAAAATATTTACACGAAATATGCGTCCGAAACTATTCATAGTACCCCAACCCCTAAAGGTTTTTTTAGTTTAAGTTATTTAAAAATTTGTTCTGTTTCTTTAAGAGTGCCGCCTAATTGTTTTATATGTTCATAAAAATCAGGATAAGATTTATTAATCGCTTCTGCTTCTTCTATGATTGTTTCGCCATCAGCATTCAAAGCTGCAACGGCACAAGCCATCGCAATACGGTGGTCGTGGTGAGAATGAACCGTTGTGCCTTTCAAACCTTCACCACCTTTTACCAACATCAAATCTCCCTGCAATTTTATTTCTATACCCATCTTCCCAAATTCTTCCTGCAATGTTAAGCCACGGTCGCTTTCTTTATGCGCCAGCCTTTTTACACCTTGTATTGCTGTAGTACCATTACAGTATGAAGCCAATGCTACCAGCGGAGGAAAAAGATCAGGACAATCTGTTGCGTCAAAATGAAATGGCTTCAATCCACGTAATCCTGTAACAGGCGGGCCAATAGCAATTTGATATTCATCAACCGAAATATTGCAACCTGAATCAATTAATGCTTTTAGTATTGCTTTATCAGCCTGTGTTGAAAAAACATCCAGCCCGGTAACAGTAATATTTCCAGCAATGGCACCGGCAACTAATAAAAAAGCCCCACCGCTCCAATCGCCTTCTACTGTATAATTTATTTCTTTTGTCTCAGAAGAAACAGGATTTACAATGAATGATTCAAAATTATTAGTAGCTACATCATAACCAAAATGTTTCATCACCTGTAATGTTAAATCAATGTATGGTTTGCTTTTCAAATTATTTACAGAGATGGTTACAGGTGTAGTTGCTGCTTTGCCATAAGCCATTAGCAAGCCTGTTAAAAACTGTGAACTCAGTGAACCATCAATCGTAATGTTGTTTGGCTGCAAAGGCCCTTTTATTTGCAAAGGCAGTTTTCCATTATTTGACTTAATGCTTATGCCAAGCTGAGGAAAAATTTCATCAAAGAAATTCATTGGTCTTGTTACTAGGCTTCCTGTACCATTGATTGTAATTTGCTTTGCACTTAATGCCGCTATTGGCGCAAACATCCTTATGCCTAAACCGCTTTCGCCACAATTCATTTCGCTGTCAGCAGGATTTATTCCTTTGCTTACAATCACCAACTTTTGTTCTGATTGCTCTTTTATTACAGCACCCAACTTTTGAATAACATCTATTGCAGACAGATCATCATTGCTGCTGCCGGGATTATTAATAGTTGTTTCACCTTCGTTGAGCAATGCAGCTGCACAAGCCCTTTGCATGGAGCTTTTAGAAGCTGGCGTATTGATGTTTCCGGAAATTTGTCCGGGTTGTACTGTCACTCTCACTTTACAAATTTTGTATCAGTTCGTTTAACTGTATTAAAGGAATTGGTTTTACAAAAGCCTGGCCGATTTTTTCCAGCAGGATAAAATTCATTTCATTACTCACTCTCTTCTTATCCATTTTCAATAAACTCCAGGTTTTTTCTTTATCAAAATTTAAAGCGGTTGGCAATTGATATTTTTCAAGCAATAACTTCAATCTTTCTTTCTCCGCCTTTGAAAATCCATTCATTTTTTCAGAAAATGAAACCGCAGCCACCATACCAATGCTTATAGCATGGCCATGTAATAAGTGATAAATATTTTCAACAGCATGTCCCAATGTATGCCCAAAGTTTAACAGCTTTCTGTCGCCCTTTTCAAATTCATCTTCCACTACTATTGCTGTTTTAATGTTCACATTTCTTTCAATCAATGCTGCCAATAAATTATCATCAGATTGAAAATTGCTTAGCGAATATTTTTCCAGCAAAGCAAACATATCAGCATCTTTTATACAGGCATGTTTTATCACTTCTGCAAAACCATTTATCCATTGCTCATGCGGCAGGGTTTTCAGTAATGAAAAATCAAACAGCAAAAAATCAGGTTGCCGGATAAAACCAATTAAGTTTTTGTAAACTCCAACGTCCACTCCGTTTTTACCACCAATAGCTGCATCTACCATCGCAAGAATTGTTGTTGGCACAAAGCCAAACTTAATTCCCCTCATATAAATACTGGCTGCATAACCAGTAATGTCTGTAACAACACCACCGCCAACACCAATCAGAAATGAACTCCGGTCTGCTTCTTTTTCAATTAACTGCTGAATGATAAAATCAACGGTGTTTTGCTGTTTATGTTCTTCTCCTGCCTTGATAACAATTGTATTCCACCCTTCAAATAAATTGCTGGCAACTGCAAATACATTTTCATCTGTTATTAAAATTGTCTTTTCTTTTGAAACAATCTGTTCTAAGTCAGAAAACGCTGCATTGAAGTAGTATGAAACCTTCTTCTCTGAAAAATGATGCTCTGTTGTTTTTAACGCCACGATGAAAGTTTACAATTTTATTAGCTGTTCATTATCTTGTTCTGATGATTGATACTTTCCAAATGCACTGCATCAAAATACTTAGTCACAAATTCATTGCTTAACCCGGCCTTTTCTCCTTTTTGCATTGCTTTCTGCAAAATTTCATTCCACCTGTTTGTCTGCAAAATAGTAATGTTATTATCCTTTTTATATTGTCCTATTTTATCTGCAATCTTCATACGTTGTCCCAGTAAAGTAATCAGTTCATCATCCAGATGATTTATTTGTTCCCTCAGTTTTGCAAGAGCTGTCAAGAACTCTTCTTTATCGGTGTTTTCGTTTCTCCATATCAAACCATCCAGCAGTTCTGATAGTTTCTCCGGTGTTACCTGTTGTTTTGCATCGCTCCATGCATTATCAGGATCAATATGGCTTTCCAGCATTACACCATCAAAGTCTAAATCAATACTTTTTTGTGCTACCTGCTGCAGCATATGCCTGTTGCCGCAAATATGTGATGGGTCGCATATCAATAACATATCCGGGAAACGGCGTTTCATTTCTATAGGCAAATGCCACATAGGTGCGTTGCGGTATTCAGTATTACCGTAGTTACTGAAACCACGATGAATCATTCCGACTTGTTTTACGCCGGCTTTTTGAATTCTTTCAATTCCACCACTCCACAGCTCAAGGTCGGGATTAATGGGATTTTTTATCAGCACAGGAATATCAATGCCCCGTAAAGCATCTGCCACTTCCTGTACACTGAAAGGATTTACGGTGGTTCTTGCACCAATCCAAAGTATATCCACATCAAATTGCAGTGCATCTTCCACATGCTTTGCTGTAGCTACTTCTACTGCCACAGGCAGGCCTGTTAGTTGCTTTGCTTTCAGTAACCAGGGCAAGCCCTTTGTACCAATGCCTTCAAACAGACCCGGCTTGGTACGAGGCTTCCATATACCAGCTCTTAGTACATCCACCTTGCCAGTTTTTGCCAGCCTTTCTGCGGTCTCTATTACCTGTGCTTCTGTTTCAGCACTGCAGGGGCCACTTATTACCAGAGGGCGCTTGCTCCATTTTTGCTGCGCCAGTTCTTTCATAGTTTGCGATTGTGTTTCCATAAATTTAAAATTTGATTGCCTTTATAAAATTAGTTTATTGTTACCACGAATTACACGAACGAACACGAATTGATTTTGTTGACAAACTTTTGTACTACTATTTAACAGCATTGTGTCACTCACTTTTACTTTTCCTTCTTTATTCATATTTATCTCCAGTCACTTTTATACATTTCAAATTTTATTTCGTCTTTTCCATGCATTCCTGCTTCTTTCCAACCTTGCAACCTGTAAAATTTTTCGGCTCTTGTTCCCGGCGATGTACCCAACCAAATCTTCTCCTTCGTTTTTTCAAAGTACCAGTTCAGCATCAAGTTGTGCAGTTTTTTCCCAATACCGTTTCCCTCAAAATCAGGATGCACAAACAATGCCCATATATTATTATCTATTAAATCAACAATGGCAAATCCTGCTATTTCACTATGTATCACACAAACCCACCCCTTACCTCTTTTGCTAATGTATTCGGCTACATCTTCGTCAGGCACCAATGCAGGATCGCTTAATGTATTTTCCTTTACTGCATTTCTTACAAACTGTATTTGTTTAATATCGCTGGTATTGGCTTCCCTGAATATCATTTCAAAATCCTTTTTATTTTATTAGCATTATCCATCAGTTCAAGTAAATATTCCCAGTTTTCTTTTTCTAAACTGGCTTTAAATTTTCTTAACTGGCTGATATGTTCATTCAGTACATCCAACACATTTTCCCTGTTCTGCATAAAAATTGGCGCCCACATGGCAGGATTACTTTTTGCTAACCGAACCGTACTTTCAAAACCACCCCCAGCCAGCTCAAAAATGGCATCTTCTTCTCTTTCTTTTTCCAATACTGTATTGGCCAAAGCAAATGAAGTAATGTGTGATATATGGCTCACATACGCTGCATGTATATCATGTGCTGCTGCATCCATATACACCATGTGCATTCCAAAAGTTTTATACATCGCCTCCACTTTTTCCACCACAGATTTATCAGTCTTTTCTTTTTCGCAAATCACACAGGCTCTTCCTGCAAAAGCACCCTTCACAGCTGCTTCAGGTCCACTGTATTCGGTACCCCACATTGGGTGTGTTGCAACAAATTGTTTACGCATTGGATGATCTTTTAGCATATCGCACAAGGCAAACTTTGTTGAACCACCATCTGCCACAATTTTATTTTCATTTATCAAGTCCATCACTTCCTTCATCACCGGCAATGTGGCATCTACAGGAATGGAAACATAAATAAAATCACTTTGCTTCACTGCTTCTTCCAATGGCAAAACTTCATCAATTAAACCTAATTCAATTGCTTTGTTAAGGCTGGTTTTGGAACGGCCCACACCAATTATTTTTTTTGCAAAGCCTTTCTCCTTCAAAGCCAATGCCAATGAACCGCCAATTAAACCAACCCCAATTATGGTTACATTATTAAACATGCTGTTTTCTAATTACTGATTCCTTTATTCTTTTTATTGCTTCTTCAAATTTCTGCTCTGTGCTGCATAGGCTTATCCTTACATAACCATCACCTGCACTGCCAAAAATGCCTCCGGGAGTAATGAATACATTAGCATCATGCAATACTTCATCACTCAACTCAAAACCATTCTTATATTTTGCAGGAATAGATGCCCACACAAACATACCAGCCTGTGTCGTGTCAAATTCACAATCAAGCAGGCTAAGCAATTCAAATACTTTTTCCCGGCGTTTGGTATAAATAATATTTACTTCATCATGCCAGTCTTTACCTAATTCCAATGCCTTTGCTGCAGCTAATTGTACAGGCAAAAACATTCCGCTATCCATATTGCTTTTAAATTTCAAAACATCATCTATTCTGTCTTTTGCACCCATCAGCATTCCAATTCTCCAGCCAGCCATATTGTGTGATTTGCTTAAAGAGTTTAATTCAAGCACCACATCTTTTGCACCTTCAACACGTAGCAGGCTTACTGGATTATCATTCAAAATAAAACTATAAGGGTTATCATGTACCAACAGAATGTTATACTTTTTTGCAAATGCAACCAATTGTTCAAACATTTCTTTTGATGGAAGCTGTCCTGTTGGCATTTGCGGATAATTCACAAACATTGCTTTTACCTTTTGCCCTGTAATCAATTTTTCTATTGCAGCAAAGTCAGGAAAGTAATTTTTCTCTTTTTTCAATTCATAATACAAAGGAGATGCTCCTGAAATTTTCACAGCACTTGCATAAGTTGGATAACCAGGATTAGGTACTAACACAGTGTCGCCATTTTCAAAATAAGTCATGCAGATATGCATGATGCCTTCTTTGCTTCCAATCAAAGGCAATATTTCTGTCTCAGGATTCAATTCTACATTGTACCATTTCTTATACCAGTTACTCACAGCATTTCTTAAAACCGGGCTTCCTTTATAGCTTTGGTAAGCATGCTGATTAGGTTTTATCGCTTCGTCATACAATGTTTTAATAACATCGGGATGTGGTGGCAAATCAGGACTGCCAATGCCAAGGTTGATGACATTCTTCCCGGTTTTGTTCATACTGTCGATTTCTCTCAATTTTTGAGAGAAGTAATATTCACCAATGCCATTTAATCTCTTTGCTATTTCCATTTTTTTATTTCTATTATTTACTTCTTCTGCCGTTTTTATAAATTCCTAATACATTTAATGCCTCTGTTTGCCTTTTGATACTTTCTAATGCAGCATTTAATTGCTGCTTTGTATCAAACTCCATATCTGCATGAAAAGAGTATTTAAAATCACTGCCCGGTATTGGCATACTTTGCAACTTACTTAAGTTAATACCTGCATCAGCTATGGTATTAAGTACTTTTGCAAGGCTTCCTTTTGAATGATCTGTATTAAAATTGATAGATGCTTTGTTTGCATCAGCTACATCTGCCACTTCTTCATCTCTCTTTAATATCAAAAAACGGGTATAGTTATTCTTCAAAGTGTGAATGTTGGGTGCAAGCATATCCAGGTTGTAAATTTCGGCCGCCAGCTTGCTGGCAATGGCGGCAATATGTTTGCTGTGATGCTTATGAATATGTTTGGCACTTAATGCAGTGTCCTCAGTTTCTACAATACGCCAGTTGTACTTATCCAAAAAATCGAGGCATTGCTGTATCGCCATCGGATGAGAATGGACTTCCTTTACATCAGTCAACTTTACACCGGGGTTCACCAGCAGGTTTTGTTTTATTTGCAAATACACTTCGCCAATAATTTTAAGATTACTTTTCTGTAATAAATTATAATTGGGCAAAATGCTACCAGCAATAGAGTTTTCAATAGCCATTACACCACCTTCACTATCCTTTTTACTGCTGGCAATTTTTATAACATCCCTGAAAGTGGTACAGCAAATAACCTCCACATCTTTACCATAAAACTGCTGGGCTGCTTCCTGGTGAAAGCATCCCTCAAATCCTTGTATTGAGACTCTCATATTCATAGAAAAAAAATCCCGGCTTTTTTGAGCCGGGAACCTTTATATCAAGTTTTTTGTGTTTTACTGATTAACAAAAGTTTCCCGGCCTATTGGTAAAATAGAAGTAGCTAAAATAAAAGATGGTAAACTTTGTTGCCTTTGTCATAATGGTTCGAAAATAAGAAAGAAAATTATTCTAGCCAAGATTATTTCCAAAATAATTACAAAAAAGTTGAAAATAATTCATTAGATACTTTAAAAAATTAGATAAGAAGGCCTTTAAATAGAGACGCCCCCGTGAACGGGGGCGACTTTAACGATTGCTTGCCATATGAAAAACTCTTATATAGAACCGGTTTTAATTCAAAGCAAGCAACCAACCGGTGTTACTTTCAAATTAGTGCTTAGCAGTTGAATCTTTTTTAGTAGAATCAGCAGCAGGAGCAGCAGTTGCAGTTGAATCTTTTTTAGTAGAATCAACAGCTGGAGCAGCTTCAGTTGCAGTAGCTTCAGTTTTAGTAGAATCAGCAGCTGGAGTTGCAGATTCACCAGAATTGTTACAAGCTGCGAAAGCGGCAGCGATAGCGAAAACAAAAAGTACTTTTTTCATTTTTTGTGATTTTAATTTTTTGTGATTTATGATGATTAATACCGCATGGTAAAAAAGGTAACCCTGGTTTTGTAAAAAAATTTTTTTTCGCTGTTTTGGGTTACTATTGCATCTATTAACGTATTAATATCTGCAACGGTGAGCACTACAGAGCAAGAATATTTACTGCTGAAAGGACTGGCAAAAAGCGATAAAGCATCTGTTGAAGCTATTTACCGGGACAATTACAACATTATACAGTCGTTTATCCTTAACAATAATGGCACGACAGACGATGCAAGGGATATTTTTCAGGAAGCGATGGTGGTGTTGTATGAAAAGAGCAAAGACGCAGGTTTTTCATTAAACTGCCAAATTAGAACTTATTTATATTCTGTGTGCAGACGCCTGTGGCTTAAACGGTTACATCAACTTAGTAAATATAATACACAGGTTGAAAGTCTTGAAGAAGTGATACCAGTGGAAGAGGAGATTGAGGAGCATGAAAAGCGAAATGCTGATTTTATATTAATGGAACAGGCATTAGGCAAAATAGGTGAACCCTGTAAAACTTTACTGGATGCCTATTATATGCAGAAGAAAAGTATGCAGGATATAGCGGCGGAATTTGGATACACTAATGCTGATAATGCCAAAACACAGAAATACAAGTGCTTAGTAAGATTAAAGAAATTATTCTTTTCTCAATATAAAAATGCTTAAGGCGATGGATGAAATTTTACTGATAGAGGCTGTGGAAAAATATCTGACCGGGCAAATGAGCACGGAGGAGAAAGTTTTTTTTGAAGGATTGCGTAAAACCAATCCTGAAGTGGATCAAATGGTGGTAGAGCATACCTTTTTTCTGCATGGATTGGAGAAGCATGGTGAGCTAAAGTCATTTAGACATACTTTGCTTGAAACGGAAGCCAGTTTGATACAGCAAGGAATTATCAAAGAGCCTTCTGTTACTGGCAAAGCAAAAGTGGTACAGCTTTGGAATAAATATAAAAGAAGTATGGCTGTAGCTGCTTCAATAGCTTTGTTTGTGTCTGTACTTACTGCCGGATTAAATATTGCTTATACAAAGAAATACCAGGACGAAAATGTAGTGTCGCTGGTGGCACAAGAAGTGAAAAAGGCAAAAACCGAAATTTATAGTAACATACCAAAACCGCAACAATCGCAGCCCAAGATTGAACCTAAAGTTGACTTTAGAGCAACAGGCTTTTTAATTGACGGAAAGGGTTATCTTGTTACAAACGCACATGTTATCAGCAGAATGAAAAATATTTATGTTGAAAACAATAAGGGCGAATATTTTACAGCACAGGCTGTTTATACTGACAATACATCAGACCTTGCCATTATTAAAATCAATGATACTGCATATAAAAGTGTAGTTAACCTTCCTTATTCAGTTAAAAAGGGCAATTCAGATTTGGGGGAACAATTCTTTACACTTGGTTTCCCTCGTAATGAAATTGTTTATGGCGAAGGTTATGTAAGCGCTAAAAGTGGCAATGACGGTGATTCATTAGCTTACCAGCTAACAGTATCAGCTAATCCTGGCAATAGCGGTGGCCCGGTAATTAACCGCAATGGTGAAATCATTGGTATCATTACGGCTAAAGATTCAAAAGCTGATGGTGTGGTTTACGCTACCAAATCAAGAAATATCTTTAAGATGATTGATGAATTGAAAAAAGCAGATACCGCTACAAATATTAAAGCACCCGCCAGCAATGGATTAAAAGGAGTTGAAAGAACACAGCAGGTGAAAAAAATGGAAGAGTTTGTATTTATGGTTGTAGGTAACTAACGAATTTAACACCCAACATACAAGTAAGAAAAGGCCGGAACTTATAGTTTCGGTTTTTTTGTTAATACAACTGGCAGGTTAAATAAAACCTTTACAGTTTTTTGCACCACACCGGCAGGGCAAGGTACCTTCATGATGTGTAAGTCCGTAGTTACAGGTAAGCTCTTCATTCTTTTTTATATATCGAAGGGCGTAAAACTCTACATGGTTATTAATAACCCTCATATACGTGTTGGGATCACAACTGTGATTTACATAGCGGAGTTCATTACTATTGATGGTGGCATCAAGCGCTTTACCATTCCACAATTCTACAATGGCAATACTTTCATTCAGTTTGCTTCGCCTGTCTGCTTCTCTTTTTGAAATTACTACCCCACCAAGCGAACCTATTTTTCTTTTTGCAGGAATTGCCCGGTTGGCATAAGCACCTGTGGCATGTATTTTACTCGGCGCATTGCGGATAGAGAAAAGAATTTTATAAGCTGCCAGCATCGGGGGATTTTTTACAAAAATAACAATAAAAATCCCCTGTGGAAACAGGGGATTATCAACGATTGCTTGCCATAAAAAATCATCAAAAAATATCTTCACAGCCTTTATTAACTGGCAACGTTTTTATTATTACTAAAGGCTGCATTAAAACTTATAAGCAACGGCTAGCAGGCTGCTAAAAGTTGACTTAGTACCTGTACCATCTTTCTTTGCGTAATAATTGCTACCTGCTGTTTCATACCTTAATTCAGGAATTATTACCAATGGGCCTACTTTATAGTTTAATGAAATCGTGTTGGCAAAAATATGTTTTGTGCCAAAATACACCATTTTGCTATCGCCTATATATTCGCTGCGTAATGTAAGCCCTACAGCAGATGTAGGATCAAAATTAAAGTATCCTGCTGCTCCCCACCAGCTTCCGCTTGTGCTACCATTATTACGGCTTTGAACTGTGGCATTAAACCCAACACCAAATTTGCTACTCACCGTGCCAGTAACAACCAGGTCGTATTGGCTTAATGATTTAAGGCCGCCCGGTATTGCTAATTCATTAGAACCATAGGAACCTACAAAATTCAGGTATGCTTTTATTTTGCCATTACTTGTGCCACCACTTATTTGCCCTAACAAGCTCTTAACATTGTTAGTAGCAGTAGCCTGATCCGTATAGTTAGCAACACCCAGCATTAATCCAACAGGGCCAGCAGTAATATCAGCTTTTAAACCTGTATGAAAGAACGGACCATTTGTAAACATATAAGACATGCTGTAGTTCCTATTAAGCTGGGCATCTACTAATTCATATCCTACATGTGTTCCAAATTTACCAAAAGTAAACTTCACTTTTGATGATGGTGCATAGCTTACAAATAACTGCTTCACATTAGAAAGTGAAATAAATCCATTTTTCCCAGAAACATAAGTAGGGCCGTCATTATAAGAAAACTCTTCAGCCCTGCGGCCAAAGCCTAAATCAAGAGTGGCCGCCACTTTTCCACTAAGCGCTGTAGCATCGGCCCTGATACTTGCCATACCAAGTTCAAATGAGCTTTGAGAGTTTGTAAAGCTGGTATAATTATTTGCATATGTGTCAGAAAAATTATACCTGTAATAAGCATCAAGTCCACCTGAAAAAACTAAGGTTTTTGTAGAATCCTGTGCAAATGCTGCATTTAAATAAGCAGTTAAAATAATTGTAGTTGCTGCGATTTTTTTCAACATTGGTTTTTGTTTTTAGATTGACAAATTGGTTAATTGCAAAACGCCTTTATAGCTTTTGCTTTATCATCCTGGCAGCAATGTCATTTTTGAGAATGTTTTTAGCATTACAGCTCAAACATTATCAGCGTAAGTGATAAAATTTATTTTAAACACACCAGGCAAAAACTGCCTGGTGTGTAAAGAAAACATGCAGTTTGAATTATTATTTATTAATAAGCTGGTTTTTCTTCCAATACTCCCCCATTTTTTACCAGCAATGTACCCTGTACATATTTTTCGTCATGCTGTGAAGCATCAAGGCCTTCTTCTTCCTCTGCCTCAGTTACCCTCATTGGCAATATCAGGTTGATGAATTTGAAGATGATGAACGACACAACAAAACTGTAGCCTACAGCAAGTGCCATACCTTTTAACTGTATCAAAAACTGTCCATCCAGTACAAGTGAATTAACTGACTTGCTTCCAAACACCCCGGTTAGCAACATACCCATCATACCTCCAACACCGTGGCATGCAAAAACATCTAAAGGATCGTCAAGGCCTGTTTTGTGTTTCAATACTTCAGCGACTATATTAGAAACCATCGCTGCAAGTGTACCGATAAAGATGCTTTGTGGCACACCTACAAAACCTGCTGCTGGCGTAATAGCCACCAGGCCAACCACAGCACCAATACAGAAGCCAAGCACAGATGGTTTTTTGCCCCTGATAACATCAAAGAACATCCATGATAAACCAGCTGCTGCAGCAGCAGTATTAGTAGTTGCAAAAGCATAAGTAGCTAATGAACCAGAGCCAACAGCACTACCAGCATTAAAACCAAACCATCCAAACCAAAGCAAACCAGTACCAATAAGTACATATGGAATATTAGCCGGGCCTGCAACCGAAAGATTTTTACGTGGCTTTAAAACCAAAGCTCCTGCCAGTGCTGCACAGCCTGCAGATATATGCACAACTGTACCACCTGCAAAATCTAATACACCCCATTTAAACATCAGGCCATCAGGATGCCATGCCATATGTGCAAGTGGCGCATAAACCAGCACCGCAAACAATACAATAAATAGTGAATAGGAGCTAAAGCGAATACGCTCAGCTACTGCACCCACTACCAGGCCGGGTGTGATAATTGCAAACATCAATTGGAAGAAAGAAAACAATGGTAATGGAATAGTAGCCGCCAGAGACCATGGTTCTCCACTCATTACCCCTTTGAACATAAAGAATGTTTTGGGGTTGCCGATAAAGCCAAAGCCGCCCAAATCCTGCCCAAAACAAAGGCTGAACTGAACGACAATCCACAGCACAGATATGATACCTGCTGCTACAGTGCTTTTAATCATAGTTGACAAAACGTTTTTGCGACCCACCATGCCGCCATAGAAGAAAGCAAGGGCAGGCGTCATCAAAAACACAAATGCTGTTGACACCAGCATCCAGGCAATATCGCCACTGTTGTATATATACTTGGGCGCTTTTGTTGCAGGGTCCACCACCGATGCAGGGTCAAAGGCCGCCTCAGGCACTACGAAAATTGCAGCTATTGCTACAACTATCAGTGTCAAAAACGGGACAACCGATTTTAATTTTGTTTTTGTTGCGTTGCTCATAATTGTTTGTTTTGTTTAAAAAATTAAATATTAAAATAATTAATATTTATTATTTATACTGCTAAATTATTATTAAAATTTGATATAATCAGAATATTATTTATATATTTATAATTATTATGTTTATAAAATTAATACTAAACTTGGGTTACCTTATTTTTATTTCTAATAAATAGTTGATAATCTTAAACAAAAAACAAAAAAAAGAGCCATGAATAAAATCCACAGCTCAAATTGAAAATGAAAAATTATTTACTATAAATACCTGGAAACAGCATTTCCATCTGTTGTCTCCAAAATTGATTTCCCTACCAGGAATTCATCTACCCTTTGTGCACAGTCCCTGCCTTCTTTTATAGCCCACACTACCAGGCTCTGCCCCCGCCGCATGTCACCAGCAGCAAATATTTTGGCAATATTGGTTTGATATTGTTTTTCGGTAGCCCTTACATTCCCTCTTTCATCCAATTCAAGCTCCAATTCCTTTATTAAACCATCATGCTGGGGATGCAGAAAACCCATTGCCAGCAAAGCAAGCTCACAAGGGATTTCCCTTTCACTACCAGGCACTTCGACAAAACTGGCGGGTTTCTCATTTTCAATCTTCCATTCCAAATCCACCAGCTTTATTCCTTTAAGATTGCCATTCACATCACCAACAAATGCCTTCGTTGAAACTGCCCAATGCCTGTCGCAACCTTCTTCATGTGAAGAAGTGGTTTTTAAAAGCATTGGATAAGTTGGCCATGGCATTACATTGTTTCTTTCTTTCGGCGGCTGTGGTAATAGTTCAAATTGAGTAACTGATTTTGCCTTATGACGATTGCTGGTACCAACACAGTCGCTGCCAGTATCACCGCCACCAATTACAACTACATTTTTATCATTCGCTAAAATATCTTCCTGGCTAAAAGATATGCCTGACACCCTTTTATTCTGTTGCTTTAAAAAGTCCATGGCAAAATGAACTCCTTTCAATTCTCTTCCGGGAATATTGAGATTACGTGGTATAGTGGAACCTCCAGCTAAAACAATCGAATTAAATTCTCTCAACAAATCGCTGATGCTGATATCAACACCCACATTAGCGTTACATTTAAACACAACGCCTTCTTCCTCCATCAGGCTTATCCTTCTTTCAACAACTGATTTTTCTAATTTAAAATCCGGAATACCATAGCGCAACAAACCACCAGGCTTATCATCTCTTTCAAAAACAGTAACTAAATGACCAGCTAAATTTAATTGTGCAGCTGCAGCAAGCCCTGCCGGGCCGCTACCAACAACAGCTACTTTTTTTCCAGTGCGGCTGATATTTTTATTTGGCTGTACAAAACCTTTATCAAAAGCAATTTCAATAATATGCCTCTCAATTTCTTCAATAGCAATAGCAGGTTGATTGATGCCTAACACACATGCCGTTTCGCAAGGTGCAGGGCAAATGCGGCCTGTGAACTCAGGAAAGTTATTTGTTGAGGAAAGTATATCATAAGCTTCTTTCCAGCTTTTGCGATACACTGCATCATTGAATTCAGGTATTACATTTCCTAAAGGACATCCATTATGACAGAAAGGAATACCACAATCCATGCAACGTGCCGATTGCTGGTTCAGTTTTTCATCTGAATACCTTTCAACAAATTCCCTGTAATCATTTACACGTTCCTGCACAGGGCGCTTTGATGGAAGCTCCCTTGTAAATTCTAAAAAGCCTGTTGGTTTTCCCATGTTTTTATTT
>CAZBTD010000049.1:0-23963 GCA_964494815.1 uncultured Ferruginibacter sp.
TTTAAAGCTGCTGTAATTAACAGCAACAGGCAAAATTTTCAATGGAATATTTTGTTGCCAGGCTGTGGCTGCAAGCCTTGCTGTCCCTTTTTTTAATGGGCGCAGGTGCCATTCATTTTCACAAAGTGCTTCGCTGAATATTAATACAATGCCATTCTGTTTGAATATTTCTTTACAGGCATTAAAAGTATCATAGTTTTTGTGCAGATGTTCTGCTCCTTCTCTTTGCCTGTACACAGGTAAAATATTCAGTTGCTTCAATAAAAAAGCACTCCATTTTTTATTAAAGGCATCGCCCCTAGCAAGGGAATAAATGGGTTTGTCAAAAAGCGTGGCTAGAATCACCGCATCTAAAAATGAGTTAGGATGATTGCATGCAAGCAGCAAAGGGCCATTGCTTTTTAAATATGATTTTTTGTTAATGATAATCTTCCTGCAATGAAATGGCAGGGCTATCCGGGCAGGTATTTTCAATAAATTGTAGAGCAAATCTGTATTGGTAGTGTGGTTTAGTTTAAGCTGGGGTCTATTGGGAAATTGATCATCATTTCATATTCGCCGCCTAAGTGTTTCAAACTGTCTTTCCAAATATCATCAGGCTGCTTATGAAATAATATTTTTCGTGTTGCTGAAACTGTAAGCCAGCTTTTTTCTTCCAGTTCTCCATCAAGTTGCCCATTGCTCCAGCCACTGTAGCCGAGAAAAAAACGCACTTTGTTAAAATCAATCTCGTTATTGAGTACCATCTCTTTCAGCATCGTAAAATCTCCTCCCCAATACACATCCTTCATCAGCAATTGCCCGCCGTGTATTTTATCTGGATATTGATGAATGAAATGTATGGTGTCCATTTGCACTGGCCCTCCATAGTACACAGGTATTTTGTACCCCTCAAATCCATCCATCAATTCATCCAGTGTTTGTTCAATTTGTTTATTAATCACAAAACCCATGCTTCCTTCTTCATCGTGGTTGCACAGGAATACTACCGTTCGCAAAAAATTGGGATCCTTTAAAAAAGGATCAGCAATTAACAAAATGCCTGGCGCTGGTGAAACCATATCGTAAAATAAACGATTATTTGTGTTTTTGCATAAACCCCCAGCTATATTTTTCAAACTGCAATAAGTTCTAAAACCTTCGTTAATTTTGCTGTTTCACAATCAGCATCGTTAATAAAGCCTTACCGCTGTTTTATTTTTGCCGGATGAAAAAAATTTTCCCCGTTATTACCATACTGATATTGCTATCGCTCCTGGGACTAATTTTTTTCCAGGTGCTCTGGCTTAAAAGTTCGCTGGAATCGCAGGAGCAAAAATTTCATGAGCACCTTAATACCGCCACCTTTTATGTTTCCCAAAGTTTGATAGAAGAGAAAGGCAACCTGATGCCACTTACAAAAAAGAACCCTGTTTTTCCAAGCGAAAAATTACAAATGGAGTTATTTGCACCAACGATTACTCAAAAATTTACAAAAGATGAGATAAAGCAAATTATCCGGAAAACATTTGATAAGCAGAGTCTGAAAGAAGTGCCATTTGAGTTTTCTATAAGTTCTACTTCATTAGTAAGCGATGAACTGGCTTCGGAAAATTTTTATAAACTGCAAAACGATACAATAAATAATATACAAAAAGTGATTGCCCTGGAATCTCCCCCAGCCAGCAATAGCGAAGGACTGTCTCCGCAGGAATTTTTAGTGATACTAATACCACATGCCAAAAGCTTTATCTGGCAAAGTATGACCTGGTTTATTGCGGGTGCAGTATTATTTACATTGATAATAATGTGTGCTTTCTTTTTAACGGTGAGGGCATTAATAAAACAAAAAAAACTGAGTGAAATAAAATCAGATTTTATCAATAACATGACGCATGAGTTTAAGACACCACTTGCAACTATTTCACTGGCTGTGGATGCCCTCAAGAACGAAAAAGTGATGAATGATAAAGAGAAGATGAGTTATTTTACCGGCATTATTAAGGAAGAAAACAAACGGATGAACAAGCAGGTGGAAACCATATTACAAGCCGCTTTACTTGATAAACAGGAAGTACAACTCAACCTGAAAAAACTGCATGCACATGATATGATAAAAAGTGCATTGAATAATATTCATTTGCAGGTAGAGGAAAAACAAGGGGTACTGGAAATTAATCTTGCCACCGGCAATGATGTGGTACTGGCAGATGAAGTGCACTTTACTAACCTTATTAATAATTTATTAGACAATGCCGTAAAATATTCAAAAGACAATTTGAAGATAATACTAAGCACCCAGTTAACTGGCAAGGAATTTAAGTTGAAGATAGAAGACAACGGTATTGGTATGAACAAAGAAACACTGGCACGTATATTCGAAAAATTTTACCGGGCACATACTGGAAACATCCATAACGTAAAGGGATTTGGGCTGGGCCTTAGCTATGTAAAAACTATGGTGGATGCTCATCATGGTCATATAAAAGCTGAAAGCACGCCAGGTAAAGGCACCACATTTCATCTGAATTTCCCTCTTGCCAGGTAATACAGAATTACTCCCCATATTTTTCCCCATTCTTACATTTAGGCAGTTAAAAATTCCCTCTTTTTATTTTTGTCGCCCATTTACTGTTTTAAAACTAATTGCAGGCTTACTATTTACTCTTAGCAGTTTCCCACAGTTTGTTTTGGTGTCAAAAAAATTATGAAACGCTGTGCAGTAAAGAGTTTAATGCAAATTGGAAGAAGAAAATGGAATCTCTTTACATCGGTAACTCACACTGAAATCACAGCAGCAGGACACAAATTCACATTCTAAATGAGGTTATCAACGGGTAACTCACATGAAAATGAGCCATCTGTGGACAAAACTTTTTTTCCATTCATTGATTTTTGAATGTTTAAATGTGTTATTTTGTGGCATTATTTGTTTTAAAGTGTCAATTTTAGGTAAATTTCATTAATGAACCGGTTTGTTGGAGAATATGAAGTTACGATGGATGCAAAAGGCCGCTTTTTGGTGCCGGCTGCTTTTAAAAAGCAGTTGGATGCCGATACCGCCAACCAATTTGTCATCTGCAGAGGCATTGAAAAGTGCCTCACTTTATATCCTATGCAAACATGGGAACCCTTATTTGATGAAATAAGCAAGTTGAATGATTTTGATCCTAAAGTTAGGGAGTTCCGCAGGAAGTTTTTTAATGGGGCAACTCCTATAGACTTAGATAACGCAGGAAGAATGCTTTTGCCCAAGACACTTATAGAATATGCCGGGCTTGAAAAAGATATAGTGCTTGTGTCGGCGGTAAAGCAAATTGAAATATGGGACAGCAAATTGTACAGGCAGTCGCTGGATGCATCTTCTGCTGATGATTTTAGCGCATTGGCCGATATGGTGATGAATAAAAACAGGCAGGCTTAAAAAATTAACTGCTAAAAAAACTGCTATGGACAGTAACGGCAGAAATAACGAAGCGGCTGCTCATTACCACACGCCAGTATTATTGCAGGAAACGGTTGATGGACTGGCAATAAAAGCAAATGGTATATATGTTGACTGCACATTTGGAGGCGGAGGGCATAGCAGGGAAATACTGAAGCGGCTTGGTGCAGATGGTTTGTTGGTGGCTTTTGACCAGGATGATGATGCAAGACAAAACTTGCCAGACGATAAAAGAGTTCTTTTTGTTCCTCAAAATTTTCGGCACATACAACGGTTTTTGAGGTTGCATAAAATAACAGCGGTAGATGGGATAATGGCTGATTTGGGTGTATCAAGCCACCAGTTTGATGAGGCAGAGAGGGGGTTTTCAATACGGTTTGATGCGGCGCTTGATATGCGGATGGACAGGCGGCAAAATATAACAGCCGCCGACATACTAAAGAATTATACTGAGGCTCAACTGCATAAATTATTTGAACAGTACGGAGAAGTTACAAACGCAAAAACGCTTGCTAAAACAATTGTTCACCACAGGAAGCTTACCGAGGTAAAAACAATTAATGAACTAAAGCAGGCTTTGCAACCGGTAGTAAAGGGCAACCCCCAAAAATACTTTGCACAGGTTTTTCAGGCGTTGAGGATAGAAGTGAATGATGAATTCGGCGCTTTAAAAGACATGTTGCAGCAATCCATCACCCTATTGAAACCTTCGGGCCGTATAGCCATAATCACCTTTCATTCTTTAGAAGACAGGATTGTAAAGAATTTTTTTCGGGCAGGTACTTTTGCTGAAACGGAAGCAGATGACTTGTATGGTAATAAAACCGAAAGCCCTTTAAAACTGGTAACTAAAAAACCAATAACTGCTGCTGCTGGAGAGTTGAAGCAAAATACAAGAAGCAGAAGTGCCAAACTGAGAGTAGCAGAAAAGAAAAGCTGATTGCGGAACCAAAATAAAAGAAACCAACTTATTGAACCATTCATATCCTGATGGCTGAACTAAAAACTACACAACAGGAAGAGGCAACCTCCAGGGCATTCGACTGGAAGCGGTTGTTTAACTACAAGTGGGTGGTAAAAAATATTCCCTTCTTTTTATTCCTGGCTCTTTTAGCGGTGGTATATATATATAATGGCCACCTGGCAGATAAGCTAACACGTAAAATAGGTGTAACAGAGAAGCATATAAAAGAATTACAGTACGAATATAAAACTGTGAAGAGTGAAGTAATATTCAGGAGCAAGGCAAGTGAATTGGTAAGGGTGGTGGAGCCGTTGGGTTTAAAAGAGTTGACAGATCCACCGGTAGTATTAACCCCCTCTGCTCCTTAAAGGATGAACTAATGTAGGAGTTTAAGCGGTTGTTGAATAGGTTGATGGCTTTAAATAATGAATAAAGAACAAAGAGTACAAGTGAGTGACACAACGGTGATGGGAAAAGCGGTAAAAGCTGGTAACAAAAATAAAAACGCCAAAATTACCCTTTAGGGTTAGGGCAAATGGAAATAAGAAAAGACATACAGTGGAGAGTGAGCCTTAGTTTTTTACTAATGGTAATAATTGGTGTGGTGGTAATTGGCAAAACAATTTATATACAACAGGTGGAAGGTAAATACTGGCGCAGCATGGGAGACAGCCTTCACCAAAAGTATATGCCATTGATTGCAGAGAGAGGAAGTATTTACAGTGAAGATGGAAACATACTAAGTACGTCGGTTCCCATTTTCGACATCTATGTTGATTTTGCGGCAGATGGTTTAACAGAGAAAGAAGGCAAGCGCTTTAAAGATAATGTGGATTCGCTGAGTATTGCTATGGCAGAATTATTTGGCGATAAAACGGCAGCAGCCTATAAAAAAGAAATGCAACTGGCTTATAAAAATAAAGACCGCTATTATCCCTTGAAAAAGAAAATCTCTTTTTCAGATTATATCGCCATGAGGAATTTTCCATTAGTGAGGCAAGGAAAAAATAAAAGCGGCTTTATCGTGGATGTTAGGGATAAGCGTATCAATCCTTATGTGCTGCTTGCAAACAGAACCATTGGTATATCAAGAAACAATGCATCAAAAGTTGGTATTGAACAATCGTATGATAGTTTTTTAAGGGGTACAAATGGACAACGATTGATGAGGTATGTAGCAGGTACTTATTTGCCAGTTGAGGGTTTGGAGGTGGAGCCTGAAAATGGTAAAGACATTATTACTACCATGGATACTTACATGCAGGACGTGGCCGAAAATGCTTTGATGAAAATGCTGGTGGGCAATAATTCATTGCATGGTACTGCTATAATAATGGAAACAGCTACCGGCAAAATAAAGGCACTTGCAAATCTAGGGCAGGTTAAAAATCCTGACGGCACTCCCAAGAAAGATGCCGATGGCAATAGTATTTATACAGAGGATTTGAATTATGGAGTGGGTAAAGCTACAGAGCCGGGTTCAGTTTTTAAACTGGCTACATTGATAGCATTACTGGAAGATAAACACGTTGATAAAAATTCCATTGTTGATTGTGAAGGTGGCGTAAAATATTTTTATGGTTTAAGGATAAAAGACTCACATCTTGGTGCACATGATATAACTGTAAAAGATGCCTTTTTACGAAGCAGTAACGTAGCGTTTGCAAAACTGGCTGATCAGTATTATCACACACAGCCATCAAAATTTACCGATCATCTGCACAGGTTCAGGCTGGATACATTGACAGGTATTGACCTCGTAGCAACATCTGGAAAACCATTGATAAAAAAACCATCTAATAAAAGAAGCTGGTACAATACTACCATTCCTTACATGGCGCATGGTTATGAAGAATTGGTAACACCATTACACATGCTTACCCTTTACAATGCAGTTGCTAATAATGGTAAACTGATGAAACCATACCTGGTAAACTCAGTAAGGGAATTTGGTTTAGATGTAAAAACATATGCACCGACAGTATTGGTAGACAGGATATGCAGCGAAGAAGCATTAGCACAAGTAAAGGAATGCTTAAGCGCTGTTGTGGACAGTGTACATGGCACAGGCCACAGGGTTTTATTTGACAGTGCGTATAAAATTGCTGGTAAAACTGGTACAGCTGTAACAGCACTCGACAACCGTGGCTATAACAAAGGCAATAAAATTTACCAGGCATCATTCATTGGTTATTTTCCTGCAGAGCTGCCTAAATATACAATGGCAGTGGTAATACAAAATAGCAATGAATCGAAGTTGATTTATGGTGCTGATGTATCGGGCAGGGTGTTTAAGGAAATAAGCGACAAAGTATATGCAAAATATTTAAGCAATAAAAAATATAAGGCGCCATCTGTAAGCGATACCACGTTATACAATTATTATGGTTTAAAGAACGAACTGAATTCAATCCTGGGTACTATGAAAATTCCTTTTATCGATTCATCAATGGGTGGATACTGGCGAAGCATGTATGTAAAAAATAATACAGCTGCATTGCAACAGCCCATTGATTCAAGCAAAGGAAAAAATATTATTCCCGGCATGGTGGGTATGGGATTAAAAGATGCTGTGTACATGGCAGAAAACAAGGGATTAAAAGTAACAGCAACCGGAAGAGGAAGAGTGATAAGTCAATCGTTGCCTGCAGGAGCAACATTTAAAAAAGGACAGGCAATAACATTGTTTTTGAATTGACTTTACAGGATATATTATACAAAGTAAGTATCAGAAGCGTAAAGGGTAATACCAATACAGCAATAAATGATTTGCAGATTGATTCCCGTAAAGTAAAAAACAACTCTTGTTTTATTGCAATAAAAGGATATGCAGTTGATGGGCACCAGTTTATTGAAACAGCAATATCAAATGGAGCAGCAGCAATTGTTTGTGAGATAATTCCGCCAACTATTCATGAAAATGTAGTTTATATACAGGTAGAGAACAGTGCGGTGGCAGCAGGATATATGGGCCATAATTTTTATGGCGAACCTTCTTTGAAAATAAAGTTAGTAGGTGTTACTGGCACTAATGGAAAAACAACCATCGCCACGCTGTTATGGAAATTGTTTAGTGCATTGGGTTATAAGTGTGGATTGATAAGCACAGTGCAAAATCAAATTGGCGATGAAGTTATTTCAGCAACACATACCACGCCGGATGCCATTAGTGTAAACAAACTCATGAAACAAATGCTGGATGCTGGTTGTGCATACGTGTTTATGGAATGCAGCAGTCACGCAATTCATCAACACAGGATTACCGGTTTGCAGTTTGCAGGTGCATTGTTCAGCAACATCACACACGACCATTTGGATTACCACAAAACATTTGATGAGTACATCCGTGTTAAGAAATCCTGGTTTGATGGTTTGCCTTCATCCGCATTTGCCATCAGCAACATGGATGACAAGA
Organism: uncultured Ferruginibacter sp.; assembly: GCA_964494815.1. Taxonomy (GTDB): domain Bacteria; phylum Bacteroidota; class Bacteroidia; order Chitinophagales; family Chitinophagaceae; genus Ferruginibacter. The sequence continues at coordinate 7,804 of CAZBTD010000049.1, forward strand.
GAGGAATGGTGATGCTGCAAAACACCGCAGCAAAAAAATATTACTACAGCCTGAAGACAATGGCTGACTTTAAAGGGAAGATCCTTGAAAATAGTTTGACGGGTTTGCACATGATGGTGAATGAGCAGGAAGTTTTTTTTCGGTTGATTGGTGAGTTCAATGCGTATAATCTGCTGGCTGTATATGGTACAGCTGTTTGTTTGGGAAAAGATAAACAGGAAGTGTTGCAAACATTAAGCAGTTTATCCGGTGCAGAAGGAAGGTTTGATTACACAGTGAGCAAAAATGATAAAGTGGTTGGTATTGTTGATTATGCTCATACACCTGATGCTTTACTAAATGTACTGGCAACAATAAAAAATTTAAAGCAGGGACATGAGCAGGTGATAACAGTGGTTGGTTGTGGTGGCGACAGGGATAAAACAAAACGCCCCATTATGGCAGAGGTTGCATGTGAGTATAGTGACAAAGTAATATTCACATCTGATAATCCAAGAAGCGAAGATGCTTTGGAGATTTTGAAAGATATGGAAGCAGGTGTGCCAGTGGTGGCAAGAAAAAAATATATATCAATCGCAGATAGAAAAGAAGCAATTAAAACTGCCATTAGCCTGGCACAAAAAGACGATATCGTATTGATAGCAGGCAAAGGACATGAGAAATACCAGGATATAAAAGGAGTGAAGTATGATTTTGATGATAAGAAAGTGTTGAGTGAAATGTTTGAGTTGTTGGAGAAATGATTGAAAGTTTAGGCGATTAAGATAATGACCATAGCTCATGAACTATGGACACAAAGCAAAACTATGTTGTATCACATTTTTGATTGGTTAACACAAAACTGGGACAAGTCAGTTTTCCCGGGAAGCCTCCTCTTTAAGTTCATCACTTTCAGGGTGCTGCTGGCTGTTATATTCAGTCTTGTGATAACAACAGTGTTTGGAAAAAAACTCATTGCTTACTTACAGAAAAAACAACTTGGTGAAAGTGTAAGGGATTTAGGATTGGCTGGTGAGCAACAAAAGAAAGGCACACCAACAATGGGAGGTATCATTATCATTTTAGGAATAATAATACCTACGCTTTTGCTTGCCGACCTCCACAAGACCTATGTAAGGTTGATGTTGTTGTGTACTGTGTGGCTTGGGGTTATTGGTTTTATAGATGATTATTTGAAAATAAGGGCTAAGCGTATTGCACAACAAAAGGGAATTGCTTATAAAAAGAGTGATAGTGATGGTTTAGCTGGAAGGTTTAAAATTTTTGGACAGGTAATGTTGGGAATTATAGTTGGAGTTACGCTTTATTTCAGTCCGAATGTAACTGTGAAAAGAGAAAAATTACCTGATAATTCAACACAGATAATTCAAAGAGGTGAGAAAAAAATAAACGAAGACACAGTGGTAATTGATGGGAAGGCACATGTATTTGTTACAGTAAAAACGCCAATTACAACAATTCCATTTGTAAAGAATCATGAATTTAATTATGCAAAACTGTTGCCAGAAAGTTGGGAGAAGTTTACTTATATCATTTACATCATCATTGTAATATTTATAGTAACTGCAGTAAGCAATGGTGCAAACATAACAGATGGGTTAGATGGACTGGCAACAGGTGTGAGCGCTATCATCGGTATATGCCTTGGTGTATTTGCTTATGTAAGCGGCAATATAAAATTTGCGGAATACCTCAACATTATGTACATACCAAACCTGGCAGAGCTGTCCATTTTTATTGCTGCATTTGTAGGTGCATGTATTGGCTTCTTGTGGTACAATGCTTACCCGGCACAAGTGTTTATGGGTGATACAGGAAGCCTTGCGTTAGGTGGTATTATAGCAGCGCTGGCGATTATTGTTCGTAAAGAATTATTGATACCATTTTTCTGTTTTGTGTTTTTGGCAGAAAATTTAAGTGTGATAATACAAGTGAGTTATTTCAAATACACGAAGAAGAAATATGGCGAGGGGCGAAGAGTGTTTTTGATGAGTCCGTTGCATCACCATTATCAAAAACTTGGTTACCATGAAAGCAAGATAGCGGTGCGGTTCTGGATAGTAACCATACTAAGTGTGGTGATGGCGATTGTGACATTAAAGTTGAGATGATAAACTTCTTTCGTCTTGGTTGAAAAAAGAAGTTATACCATATATACCTATACCGATGAAAAACCAAAGTCCGTCAACCGACGGAGCCAAATGAAGACACCCATTAAATTCTATGCTTTTGAAGAACCAATTTTTTCGTCCTGTGAAAACAAATCTTAAACCAGCGAACGGTATTGTATAGGCCTGTTAAATTCTATACTACTGAAAAACCATTTTTATTTAGAAACAGTGTATGTATTAATTGACTCGGCAGCATGAAAAGGATGGTCATACTAGGTGCAGGTGAAAGCGGTGTGGGAGCAGCCATACTGGCAAAACAGCAAGGGTATGATGTATTTGTAAGTGATGGTGGGGCAATTAAAGAAGGCTTTAAACAGGAAATGCTGCAGCATAATATCCTGTTCGAAGAAAACATGCACAGTGAACAAAAAGTTCTTAATGCAGATGAAGTGATGAAAAGCCCGGGTATTCCTGAAAAAAATGAATTGGTAAAAAAAATCAGGAAGAAAGGGATACCGGTAATAAGTGAGATTGAACTGGCGTATCGATACAAAAACACCAGTAAGATTATTGCTATTACAGGTACCAACGGAAAAACCACCACCACATCACTTATATATCACATCTGCAACACAGGCGGTGCCAATTGCGCTATGGTGGGAAATATTGGTTTCTCTTTTGCAAGGCAAGTGGCAGTTGACCCAAAAGATTTGTACGTGGTAGAAATAAGTTCTTTTCAGTTGGACGACATTAAAGATTTCAGGGCGGATGTAGCAGTGCTTACTAACATTACTGAAGACCATTTAGACAGGTACGATTACAACATGCAGAACTATATCGACAGTAAGTTCCGCATTACAATGAACCAAACGGCAGATGATGTTTTCATTTACTGTCTGGATGATGAAATAACAAGAGACAATATTAACAGGTATCCCATTAAATCAAAGCTATACCCAATCACTATGAGTAAACAACTGCCACAGGGCGCTTACATCAGCAATGCAGAAATGCACTTAAAATGGAAAGGAGAAGAAATGCAGATGAGTATAAATGATTTTGCACTAAAAGGAAAACACAACCAGTACAACAGTATGGCTGCAGGCGCCGCTTCAGTTGCAGTTGACATTAAAAAGGAACATGTGAGGGAATCATTACAAACATTCCAGAGCCTGGAACACAGGATGGAACCTGTTGCCACCATTAAAGGGGTGGAATTTATAAACGACAGTAAAGCAACTAATGTAAACAGTACATGGTTTGCTTTGGAAAGTATGACCAAACCAACAATATTAATATTAGGTGGTGTAGATAAAGGAAACGATTATTCAATATTGATGGAGCTGGTAAAAGAAAAAGTAAAAGCAATTGTGTGTATGGGTACAGATAACCGGAAAATACATGAAGCATTTGGTTCGGTGGTTTCGTTGATGGTAAACACTTCATCGGCAGAAGAAGCAGTACAAGCTGCATTTCATTTTGGTGCCAAAGGAGATGTAGTGTTGCTTAGCCCTGCCTGCGCAAGTTTTGATTTGTTTAAAAATTATGAAGACAGGGGAAACCAGTTTAAAGCAGCGGTAAAGAATTTATAAACGATAGTTTTTTAAGACACCATGAGCAAAAAGGTGATCTCCACACCCCACCCTTCTCCTTAAGGAGAGGGGCGAGGGTGAGGTAAAAACAAAGGGTGGCAAAAAATAAATTTTACTACCTCAACCAAAGAAAACAAAATGCCCAATAGGCTCGACATATTAAAACAAATGCTTGGCTTTACTGAAACAAGTGAAGGCGCATTCACCTCGTCCATCAAAGAACTTGGGCCATCCACCCTTGTTAGTAAAACAAAAGGCGACAGGGTGATATGGGCAATTGTTATCATCCTTACATTAATGAGTTTACTGGTTGTTTACAGCAGCACAGGATCGCTGGCATACAAATACAGCAAAAGCACGGAAAGTTTTTTATTCAAACAGTTTACGTTCATAATACTTGGAGTTATCATTATTTATTTTGCACACAGGGTTAATTATACTATCTATTCAAGAGCAGCTATTATTTTGTTTTTGATTTCAGTGCCTTTATTACTATACACTTTATTTTTTGGTGTTCAGTTAAATTCAGGAAGCCGCTGGATAAAACTGCCTGTGATAAACATGACTTTTCAGACATCTGATTTGGCAAAGCTTGCATTGTTTATGTACATGAGTCGCCAGCTGAGCCGTAAACAAAATGTTATAAAAGATTTTAAAAAAGGTTTTCTTCCCATTATAGTACCAGTTGGTATTGTATGTGTGCTGATTGCACCTGCAAATCTTTCAACAGCAATGCTTATTGGCGGTACAAGTATTTTGTTAATGTTTATTGGCCGGGTAAATACAAAACATATTTTGGCTACTATTGGTATAGCAATGATTCCGGCACTCCTGCTGATAACCATTGCAATATCTACCTATGATAAAGCAGAACACAAAACAAAAGATCTCCCTTCAATATTATCGGTTGGGCGTGTGCCAACATGGATTGGAAGAATTCAGACATTTCTTTACAGTAGCAAAGAAGATCAAAATGAAAAGCTCTACCAGATAAACCAGGCAAAGATTGCAATTGCAAATGGCGGATGGCTTGGCCAGGGGCCAGGCAATAGTACACAGCGCAACTTTCTTCCTCACTCTTACAGCGATTTTATTTTCGCAATTATACTGGAGGAATATGGTTTGCTGGGAGGGATATTTATGGTTTTTATTTACCTCCTCTTTTTATATCGCTGTATCAGGCTGTATCAAAAATGCCCTTTTGCTTTTGGAGCATTCCTTGCATTGGCACTGAGTTTTACGCTGGTGATACAGGCTATTGCCAATATGGGTGTGAATGTAAATGTGTTTCCTAATACGGGCGTCACGTTGCCGTTAGTGAGTATGGGTGGCAGCAGCTTTTTATTTACTTGTTTGGCTATTGGCATCATATTAAGTGTGGCAAGAAATGTAGAGATGCAGGAAGGCAAAGCAGTGGCCGCAGCAGTAGTGGCAAGTGAAGAAGCGAAGGAGGAGAAGAAATAATTTTTGTAACCCAGGTCGGCACCACAGGTCAGGCCGGATTTAAGGTAGTGAATGGCTGAACATAAAAATAAAGAGGTTGCTACAGTTCCCCCTTTAGGGAACGGAGGGGGCAACTTCATCATGGCTGGTGGGGGAACAGGCGGCCACATTTTTCCGGCAGTTGCAATTGCCAACGCAATAAAAAAACTGCAACCGAATGCAAATATTTTGTTTGTAGGTGCTAAAGGGAAAATGGAGATGGAAAAAGTGCCACAGGCAGGATATAAAATTGAAGGATTAGATATAGCAGGTTTCAACCGGAGCTCTTTGATAAAAAATATTGGATTGCCTTTTAAACTGGTAAAAAGTTTTTTACAAGTTAGAAGCATATTCAAAAAATTTAAACCTGAAGCAGTGATTGGTGTAGGAGGTTACTCAAGTTTTCCAGTGCTGCGTTTTGCACAAAGCCAGGGAATAAAAACTTTTATTCATGAGAGCAACTCATTTGCCGGCAAGAGCAATATGATGCTGGGAAAAAAGGCAACAAGAATTTTTGTTGCTATAGATGGAATGGAAAAATTCTTTCCTGCAGATAAAATCAGCATCAGTGGTAATCCTGTGAGGGCAAGTATTACAAACAGTAATATAAGCCGTGATGAAGCAATTAAATTTTTTGGATTAGATCCTGCAAAGAAAACTGTATTGTCTGTTGGTGGCAGCCTTGGAGCTAAAGGAATTAATGAAGCTTTGGATAAACACATTGAAGAGTTTGGGAATAATAATTTTCAATTGATTTGGCAAACAGGCAAGCCTTATGCAGAAAGAGCAAAGCAGGTTTGTGCAGGCAAACAAAATATTTGGGTGAATGATTTTATTACTCAAATGGAATATGCTTATGCTGCAGCAGATGTCATCATTAGCAGAAGCGGTGCAATGAGTGTAAGTGAAATATGTGTGATAAAGAAACCTGTTGTATTTGTTCCGTTTCCTTTTGCAGCCGAAGACCATCAAACAGTGAATGCAAAAAAACTGGTTGACAGAAATGCAGCAATGATGGTGAAAGACAGTGAAGCATCGGAGAAGTTAGTACCGGCAATCATCGAACTGGCAAAAGACGAACAAAAGCAAAATGAATTAAAACAAAACATCAGCAAGCTGGCTGTAACAAATGCTGATGATATAATAGCAAAGGAAATTTTAAAAGCGGTAGAAGCACAATGAAAAGTGTAACAGAAATAGTAGCAGAGTTGGTTTCATCAAAAGGTGGTGCCGTTTACTTTTTAGGTATCGGTGGAATTGGAATGAGTGCATTGGCAAGATACTTTAATGCAAATGGTGTTTTGGTAAGCGGCTATGATAAAACAGAAACAACATTGTGTAAAGAATTGGTGGCAGAAGGAATAAAAATTCATTACGAAGATAATATTGAGCTCATTGATAAGAATGCAAAGCTGGTGATATATACACCTGCTGTTCCAAAAGATCATAAGGAACTGAATTACTTTTTAGCACATGATTACACTGTTGTAAAACGCAGTGATGTGTTGGGAGCAATAACAGCAAGCGGCTTCAATATCTGTGTGGCAGGTACGCATGGTAAAACAACTACCAGCAGTATGGTGGCACATATATTAAGGCATACTGGTTATGGGTGTAATGCTTTCCTTGGAGGTATTACTGTTAATTACAACAGCAACTTTTGGTCAAGCGAAAAGAATGTATATGTAGCAGAAGCAGATGAGTACGACAGAAGCTTTTTGAAATTAAATCCTGATGTTGCCATTATCAGTTCAATGGATCCTGATCACCTGGATATCTATGGCACAGCAGAAAATATGGAACAGGCTTTCGTTGATTTTTCCGCCAGGATAAAGCCTGGTGGTTTACTTATCAGCAAATATGGGCTGAAAAGAAATGCTGATTTGAAAGCATCACAACATTTTAGTTATGATGTTGACAATGCAAAAGCTGATATCAATTCACATAACATACGAATAGATAACGGTAGTTATTTATTTGATGTGAAAGTGAAAGATAAAAAAGTGAAAGATGTGTTGCTGAATATGGGCGGCATGCACAATATAGAAAATGCCACAGCCGCCATTGCGGTAGCAGTTCAGTTGCATATTGAGGAAGAAAAAATAAAAGCGGCTGTTGCTGCTTTCAAAGGTGTTAAAAGAAGGTTTGAGTATATCATAAAGAACGAATCAGTAGTGATGATTGATGATTATGCTCATCACCCTGAAGAACTGAGAGCATTGATAAATGGCACAAAAAAATTGTTCAGCGATAAAAAATGCACAGTTGTATTTCAGCCGCATTTGTTCAGCAGAACAAAAGATCATGCTGATGGCTTTGCAGAAGTGCTGGATATGGCTGACGAAGTGATGCTGTTACCAATATACCCTGCAAGAGAATTGCCAATGGAAGGAGTGAACAGCGAAATGATATTGCAACGGATGAAAAATAAAAATTCAAAAGTGTTAGGCAAAGAAGAATTACTTAACGAAATAAAAAATAAAAAACCAGCACTATTAATTACATCAGGAGCAGGTGATATAGATGTATTAGTGGAACCGATTAAAAAAATACTGCAAAATTGATTTACGCTTGGTAAAAAGCAAAACGATACTAAAATGGACTTTCACTGTGCTGTGGTGCCTTGCCGGGGCAGGAGCTTTGGTATTGTTAGTTGCAGCTATCAGGAAAGAAGACGAGCAAACATGCACGGGGATAAATATTATCATCAAAGGTGTAAGCAATAATTTCTTTGTTGATAAAAATGATATACTGAATGAGCTGAACCAATACATTGATGGAGCACCAGAAGGGCAGCCGGTAAGTTCATTCAACCTGAAGTCGCTGGAAAACGATTTGCAAAAAAATATCTGGGTAAAGCAATCGCAATTGTTCTTTGACAATAATTATGTGCTGCAAATAATTGTAACAGAAAGAGAACCTGCAGCAAGGTTGTTCTCCACAGCAGGTACTACATTTTATATTGACAGTAGCATTACTATGTTGCCGTTGAGTGAAAAATTTTCAGCAAGGCTTCCGGTGTTTACCAATTTCCCTTCTGATAAAGCAGTGCTTTCAAAAAAAGACAGTGCTTTACTGAAGGATATATATAATATCAGTACAGCCATTCAGAAGGATTCTTTTATCATGGCATTGGTGGAACAGGTGGATATAACACCTTACCGAACTTTTGAAATAGTGCCAAAAGTTGGTAACAGCATTATCTCTTTTGGGGATGGTAATAACATTGATAAAAAGTTGAGTAAGCTAAAATTGTTTTACGAACAGGTAATACCAAAATGTGGCTGGAATTATTACAATGCAATTGATGTGCAATATGCCGGGCAAATTGTGGCAAAAAGAAAAGGTGCTGAAGATAAAACTGCTGATTCGCTGAGAACACTCCAGATAATGCAAATGATTGCACAAACTGCAGAAGATCTTTCAAATGACTCTTTGCAAATAATATCGCAGGATAATGAACACAATACAACAAATACAAACCTGATTGAGCAGTCACTACAAAGGGATGATGATGCAGAGGGAAATACAGTAGCAGAAAAAATTATTGATGAATCATTTGGTGGCGGTGTGATGACAACTAAAGAAGCATTAAAAAATCCGGCTCCCGCTGTAAAGAAGGATGAAGTAAAGAAGAAGCCTGAAACAGTGAAGCAAACTACGGTAAAACCAGTGGCAAAATCTGCTGTTTCAAAGCCAGTTGTAAAACCTGCTGCAAAGGATGCGGCGAAAACGACAAAGCCGGCAATTGTAAAACCAACAACGGCAAAACCTGCAACAAGTAGTACAAAGCAAGTAATAAATAAAACTAACCCAGTCCCTTTGAAAGCAAATTCTGAAAAGCCAAAAGCAGTAATGCCAAAGCCGAAGCAGAATGACTATTAAAAGTTGAAAGCAGATAGTGATGCCATTATGTATATGGATGAAAGGATTGATTAATATTTCATTTCCACTGGAAATAAAATATTAACAAAGCAAGTTTGCAACAATGATGACATGGAAAACAAAAGTTGGTAACAAAAAAATAAGTAACAATTAACGAATAACAAATTAAAAACACAAAACACAAACACATACAGTTATGATTACCGAACAAACAAACCCATTTGATAACGGAGCAGTGAATAACAACCCTGTTATCGTAGGCCTTGACATAGGCACTACAAAAATTGCGGCTATTGCCGGCCGTAAAAACGAATATGGCAAACTGGAAATTCTTGGCTTTGGACGTGCCAACAGCAGCGGTGTACAACACGGTATGGTGCTGAACATTGATCAAACTATCAAAGCCATTCAAACTGCTTTGGAGAATTGTTATGCATCCAATCCAAACCTTGCTATAAGTGAGGTGTATGTTGGTATAGCAGGGCACCACATTAAGAGCCTGCAAACAAGAGGTGATATTGTGAGGCAAAACACAGAAGAAGAAATTCGCCAGGAAGAAATTGACAGGTTGATTGCCGATCAATACCGCACTTATATTCCTGCAGGTGATCAGATAATTGATGTGATTCCACAGGAATTTACAGTAGATAATTTTCAAAACATTCCAAACCCGATTGGGTACAGTGGTGTAAAAGTGGGAGCTAACTTTCACATCATCACAGGTGATAAAACTGCTATCCGGAATATCAACCGCAGTGTTGAAAAATCAGGATTGCGTACACAGGATTTAGTGTTACAGCCATTGGCATCAGCAGCAGCCGTAATGTGCGACCAGGATTTAGAAGCCGGTGTTGCCATAGTAGATATTGGTGGTGGTACAACAGACCTTGCTGTTTTTTATGAAGGTATTTTAAAACATACTGCTGTTATTCCTTTCGGTGGTGAGAATATTACTAACGATATAAAGAATGGTTTAGGTGTTTTAAAAACACAGGCAGAACAAATGAAAGTTCAGTTTGGCAGTGCACTGGCTGATGAAGCAAAAGCAAATGCTTTTATAACTATTCCTGGCCTTCGTGGTATGCCACCAAAAGAGATCAGTGTTAAAAATTTAGCTGGCATTATACAAGCCCGTATGAGTGAGATAATGGATTTTGTTTCTTATCACTTAAAACAAGTTGGTTTGGATACAAGATTATTAAATGGCGGTGTGATATTAACTGGCGGTGGGTCTCAACTAAAACATTTGATACAGTTAACAGAATATGTTACTGGATTGAATGCAAGGATTGGTTATCCAAATGAGCATTTGGCTAGTGGCCACATTGATGAACTGACCAAGCCAATGTACAGCACCTGTATCGGTTTAATATTAAAAGGCTACAATGATTACGAAAACAAGAACAAACAATTCACAGAACAGTTCAGAAGGGTGGAAGTACCTTCTTCATTGCAACAGGAGCCTGTAGATGAAACACTGGCATTGCCACAGGAAGAAGTAGCTGTGCTGGAGAATAACGGAATGCACAAAGTGAAAGAACGCAAATCACTCAAAACATTCATGGACTCTTTCAAGAACGGTTTGATTGATCTGTTTAAGGAAGAAGGCGATGCTCAATTGTAAGAGCTCAATTAGTTCTTTACTATACCATACTAACCATTAATTCTAATGCTGCAGTTTATAAGTAAGCAGCGATAAAAATTTTGCTATGATACATTTTGATTTACCAAAAGAACAGTCATCCATCATCAAAGTAATTGGTGTGGGTGGCGGTGGCAGCAATGCTGTTAACCACATGTTTTCCCAAAATATTGAAGGAGTAAACTTCATCATCTGTAACACGGATGCACAGGCCATTGCACAAAGCAAAGTGCCAAACAAAATACAACTGGGGCCGCACTTAACACAGGGGCTTGGTGCAGGTGCCAATCCTAACATTGGCCGCCAGGCAACAGAAGAAAGCCTGGAAGAAATAAGGCGCATACTGGAAGTGAATACCAAGATGGCATTCATTACTGCAGGTATGGGTGGCGGTACTGGCACCGGTGGTGCACCTATTGTTGCCAAGGTTTGTAAAGACCTTGACATTCTTACAGTAGGTATTGTTACCACGCCGTTTGCTTACGAAGGGAAAAAGCGTTTGGCACAGGCTGAAGAAGGCATCAAATTATTAGAAAGCCATGTGGATACACTGCTTGTTATCAGCAATGATAAATTACGTCACCAGTTTGGAAACTTAAAAATGAAGGAAGCATTTTCAAAAGCAGATAATGTATTGGCAACTGCTGCAAAATGTATTACTGATGTTATCAACAGCACAGGGCAAATTAATGTGGACTTTGCGGATGTGTGTACAGTAATGAAAAATGGCGGTGTTGCAATCCTTGGCAGCGCTACAGGCGAGGGAGAAAACAGGGCACAGGAAGCAATTGAAAATGCACTCAACTCTCCATTGCTTAATGATAATGACATTAAAGGTGCAAGATGGATACTTATTAATATTAATTCTGCTGAAGGTGAGCATGAGTTTACCATGGATGAAGTGGAAGTAATACAGAATTATTTATTGGGAAGGGCAGGCGAAGGCACCGATGTAATACTTGGTTTGGGCTACGATAGTACGTTAGGCTCTGCCATCGGCATTACATTAATTGCAACCGGCTTTGAACATAAAGACCCGTTTGCGAAAACAAATAATAAATCTGACGAGGAAAAGAAAGAAGATAAGATTGTAATGTCGCTTGAAATGCCTGTGAAAGAAGAAGCCAGGGTGCAGCCGGTAGTACAGGTAGAAACGCTTGTGGCAGAACCAGTGCAGGAAACGTTGGTTACCATACAGCCTGAAGAAGAAATACAAACTGAACCTGAAAAAATAATAATGCAACTGGCAACTCCCGAATTGCCGGAAGTAAAAGAGCCTGTTATAACCACGGGAATCACATCTGTCGAAATGAAAGCACTTACACCGGAAAAACCGGCCGATCCAAGCTCGGCCACTGCTCCGGTGTTCTTTGAAATTTCTTCCGCTGCCGATCAATTACCTACGGTGGCCTTTGATATACCGGAAACTCCTTTGGTGATTAAAAAAGAGGAACCAATAAAGGAGGAACCTGTTACTAACGCTCATGAAGAGCCCAAAGAAGCTAGCACGCCTGTTTCGTCAGCAGGCGGGTACCTGGCCAAACCTCAGAATCTTTATGTGTATGAGGAGAAGCCACAACCAGAATCCAATACTACTGAGGAACTAACCCCTTTGCAAAGTATCCCACAGGCCGACGAACCTGAGTTTGAAATGCAAATGGTGGTTAAAGATTCCCATCAAGCGGCGGAGGAAAAGCCAATTGCACCTCAAACCCAGCACCCACTTTCAATGTCATCTGTTGAGGAGCCTGCTGTGCAGGACGAAGCAGAAGAATTAAGGCGCCGGGCGGCTGAAAGGATTGCTAAACTGCGTAATTTGTCATTCAACATTAATGCAGCTGATCCTAATAATGAGTTTGAGTCTGTGCCGGCCTACCTTCGCCGCAATATGGACCTGCATAATTCACTTGCAGACGTGGAAAGCTTCTACAGCAACTACCAGGTAAAAACTGACGAAAACAACCAGGCCGAAATAAGTACCATTAATACTTTTTTAGAAGGAAAGAAACCGGATTAGTTCTGTCAAACATTTTGTCACACTGAGCTTGTCGAAATGCGGCAAAATGTATGAACGAAGAATGTTTGTTAATTATAGTGTGTGTTAATGTCCCCAACGAAAGTTGGGGACTTGTGTTTTTAGTCCTGAGCCAAGACGAGAAACTGGATTTAGCAAAAGGATTTATAATTTTATTATTTTTTAAATTGCATTACGCAACTCATTCTTTTATTTAAAAAAAACGGTTACGACACTTATTCAAACTTTCACTGACAGCAGCGAAATCACTTTTGACAAGGGGGGATTTGACGATTGGTGTGTGTATGTAAAAAGGCCGGGAGGTAAAAAGTATGCGCCAACAGATGTGGAGTATTTTGCAAAATTACAGCAATTGAGTATTGCGTATGGTCGTGAAAAAATATACAGTGACTTTGTAACTTTTTATATACCCACTTCAAAAAAAATAGATTTAAAAGTGCTGGCTTTAATCAGGCGGATAGCTGCCAGCTATCATACAGCAGCGCTGGAAATTGAAATCCTTTTTGTAATTATTTATGCAGGTATGGTGGCAGAAGAAAACAAAGAATTTACTGTTTTGAAAAAGAGAATAAAGCGGCTTGGAATGCACCAGGCACTTATTGACAAATTACCAGCCGAAGAAGCCGCCAACTTTAGCCGTGGGAAAAAATGGCGGGAAATTGATATGGTATGTACAGCAAAGGGGTTTTGATTATCTCCCTCCAGCCTTCACATACCCGCCAAACTCTTCATTAAACGCATCTTCTTTCATCAAATCTTCTAATGAAATATGCATGCGGTAGCGCCAGTAATGTTTAGGATTAGAAGGAAGGTTGATACGTTCATCATTGGGATTTTCACGGCGGAGCGTTTCACTCATGCCCAAGATGTCCTGTATTTGAAAAATACACCACATTGCAGGCGAATACAAATGCTGTATGAGAATATCACGATTTATCCATGGCTCACAGAAAAATGGTGAAGCGCCATATTTACCAAGAATAGTATTGTAGAAACGTTGTGTCTTTGCAGTATCTTCTTCCCACCACCCACGGATAGTGCTCATGTCATGTGTGCTGGGTGTAACTACACTCATGTATGGTGCATCAGCAGGATGAAAAAATTCTGTATCAGGATTTTTAGGCATTCGCTGTATTTCCAAACTTAAAATACCAAGTTGTTGCATTACATCAGGTACACAAGCTGGTACAAGCCCCAAATCTTCACCACATACCAGCATGTTAGTGGAGCGTTTTAATTCTGGCAGTTTATGCATGGCTTCTTTCTGCCAGAAATCATCCTGGCGGCGGAAGAAATAATTTACATACAGCTCCTTCAGTTTTTGTTTTGTGTAGTCATCCAAATCACGGAAAGAGGTAGTGCCTTCCATGCCAAAGCGAAAATGAAACTGCTGCATTTGCGAACCTTCTTCTTCAAAGAAAATTACATTGCTTATCAAATCGTATAAACCAAGCTTGATAAAATTGTTTACCTCTGAATCAGCAAGGCCATTAAAATATTGTTCTACTTTTTTTTGTGTGTTGTATTCTTCTTTTAGATCAAAGCTTCCATCTATCCAATTAAGAAAAGTATGGATTACATATTCTGCTTCGCTGCCAAAACGTTCATGCACTATTTGATGAGTAATGTATGGCCTGCAGTAGCGGTAAAAGTCAAACGTGATATTATTTGAATGCAGTTCGTTGATATGAACAGGAATGGCAGGCACAAATTTTCCCATAATGCCTTCTACTGCATTGGTGGGTATGCTCCAGATACGGAAGAATCCAAGAATGTGGTCGATACGAAAGGCATCGAAGTAGGCACTCATTTGCTCAAAGCGCTGGCGCCACCATGCAAAACCATCTTCCTGCATCTTCTTCCAGTTATAAGTAGGGAAGCCCCAGTTTTGTCCTTTCACTGCAAAATCATCTGGTGGTGCGCCAGCCTGTGCATTCATGTTGTACAGTTCAGGCGCCATCCATGCATCACATCCATAGCGGTAAATACCAATAGGCAAATCCCCTTTTACAATGATGCCGTTTTTATGTGCATAGGCTGCAGCATCTTTCAATTGCAAATGCAAATGATATTGTGTAAAATAATGAAGCGCTATATCATCGTAATGTTTTTGCGAAGGGTCAACCAATTCCTGCACCGCATCTTCATTGTACACACTGTTAGTAACCCATTGGTTGTAATCTGATGTTTTGTATTTATCCCTTAAATAACAAAATGCAGCATAAGGCACAAGCCAGTGGCGGTTCATGTCAAAAAATTCAAAGTAAGCAGTATCGTCTTTGAATTTGTCTTTTTGTTTTTCGTATAAACCTTTTATCGCCGCATATTTAAAATTAAGCACTGCTTCATAATCTACTTCGGGCAATGCATTCAATTGCTCTTTTGTTTCTTTCCAGCTTTTTATTAATGCAGGGTTTTTGCCTGCTACTTTTTCAAGATTTAAAAACAACGGATGCAAAGCAAAGGCAGAGATGGCAGCGTAAGGATAAGAATCCGTCCAGGTATGTGTGGCGGTGGTATCATTTACCGGCAGCAGCTGAATTAATTTCAAGCCCACTTTCTTTGACCAATCAACCAGTTTGGCAATATCAGTAAACTCACCTGTGCCGTAGCTGTTGTTGGTTCTTAAACTAAATACCGGTATTGCAACGCCGGCTCCTTTCCAACGGCTGTATGGCAACTCAGCAAAACCATCATGCACAACAGTTACTTTGTTTTTTTGTGTATCCACCTGCAAAGTGCGGTTGCGGCCACTCTCAAAGTATACAAACTTTTTTGTGGCTGTATTATACACGCCGTATTTGTATGCCACCGGAAAACTGTCTTTACCAAAATTCAATTTTACATCCCACCAGTTTTCATTTTTGTTCAGCAGCACAGGCGGTGTTGTTTTCCAGTCGCCCAAAGTTTTGCCTGTTCCTGCAATACAGATTACTTCATATTCTGCAAGCATTGGTGCTTTCACTTTAAACTCATGCGTAAAAGTTTTTACTTCTTTAGCTTTTACGTCAGTATTTGATTTCAGCAACACTTCCTGGAAGGGTTTGCTATAATAAGCATTCTCAATTTCGCCTGCATGATTCCAGGTGTCCATCAGCACAATATCTTCCTTGCTGGTAAGTTTTTTTAAATCAATAATCCTGTCGTTGCCCCATTCTACAATCTCATTACCATTGTCTTCACGTAAAAGATAATGGTACTCTATATCAGCTTTATGGTGTTCCACATCAGTAATTTCCACCTGGGCATACCAAAACTCATCATTGAAATATTGCATGGGCAGGGCTTTCACCATATTGTTGCCACCCAATACATCATGGGTGCCCGAAACATATAATGACTGGCCAAAACGGGTGGAAAAACGGAGATAGAAATTGAGTAACATCGTCAAAAATTATGGAGCGGCAAGATAA
>CAZBTD010000050.1:0-23908 GCA_964494815.1 uncultured Ferruginibacter sp.
TAAACCTTAAAAAAAGTTGAACTTTTGTTTGGTTTTTTACACAGTTCATGTTGGCTGTAGGCTTTTTAGTAAACCTGTTTCAATGTTGTTGGATTTTTTAGGTCTAAAATAAAAATTGAAACTGGCTCGGTTTTTTCCAAAACACCATTTTTGTTTTCGTCCTTTCTTGCTCTAATTGTCATTAAATCATTTTTAAAATCATAAGATGAACGTATTGCTGAAAAGTCATTAGGTAATAATGAAATTTGTGTCTCGTTTAAGTTGTCAATGTAAAAGAACCTTCTAAAATCTTTATTGTTTATTAAGCTATCGTGATTTGTGTCTTCATTGTAGGCTGAAACCAAAAAGAAATTTCGGCTAACTTCTTTTTTCTTGACACTGTCTTTAAGTACACCTGGAAAGTAAAGTGTCCTAACCAACACTGGTTTCTTAAAGAAGTATGTCAACTGTCCTTTCTCAATATTGTAATGCCCAATATTTACTAAATTGTACCCTTTAATTATGTCAATTCCGGGCATATAATATCTAAAATCATCTTCATTTAAAAATTCCTTTTCTCTGTCATACGAAGTGCCTTGGTCATAAAGAATATTCTTGTCTTGAGATTGAGGTATTTTATAAATAGGCAACAAACGAATTTTGTCAATACCTGTAAGAACTAAATCGTTTGGGCTTGTATTTAATTGAGAAAAATTATTTGAACTACTAATTCCACTTGTAGTGTCAAAACTTACGTTTGTTTCACTTAATGAAATTGATTGTTCTTTAACTTTCTTTTCTTGTCTGCAAGAAAAAAGTCCCACAATAAACAGTAGATTAAAAAAATATTTCATTTTGTAGAGAGTGTCATTTAAGCTTACAGCCAACTCTCAAATATACGCAACCCTGGTACAGTTATCCCTTCAGAATCAATATTTTTGTGTACCATGTTTCATCTGAAATTAACTTATTACAATCCCGTTTTAAATATCGCTTTTAATCATTGGCAGCAGGTGTACCTGCTCAGCGATAAACCAATTCTGCTAAAGCCATGCCTGCACAGGGGCGCTTTGGTTTATCGTATGCCTGCAACTGGTAAGCGTATCAGCTACAGGCAAATAAAACAACACCTGCTTAAACAAACTGTACAATTTTTATTTGATTTATTGCCTGTTGCAGAAAGCATTAAAAAACAAAAGCCGTTCTAACAATGCCCCAAATATCCATTGCTGCTTTGCAACATATTCCTGCACTGCTGCAATTACTCAACAGCGCTTACCGTGGCGAAGAATCTAAAATAGGCTGGACAAGCGAAGCACACCTTATTGCAGGCGATACAAGAAGCGATGAAGCTACTGTAAGAAAAGTAATGCAGCAGCCCGGTAGCGTAGTACTGCTGTACACCGATGAAGAAAAAGGATTGATTGGCTGTGTAAACCTGCAGCAGCATGGGCACAAAATGTATCTTGGCATGTTTAGCGTAAGGCCGGCAATGCAGGGTAGGGGCATTGGCAAAAAATTATTGCAGGCAGCAGAGGAGCATGCCAGGGTTGCAGGCTGCCAATCTGTTTATATGACGGTGATTTCGGTAAGGGATGAGTTGGTGAACTGGTACAAGCGCCACGGCTATACCGATACCGGCGAAAGAAAACCTTTTGAAGAAGATGCAGTTTCCGGCAGGCATTTGCAGCAGCTGGAGTTTATGGTACTGGAGAAATATGTATAAATAAAAATGTGAAAACAGGTTTGCTATTTTCACATTTTTAAAACTTATCCATTTTAGATTATCAGGTTTTCATTTTCCATATCAATGCGCTGGCACCAAGTATGGCAGCATCTGCTTCTTTCAATTCGCTAAACAATAGTTTCACTTTGTTTTGAAATATTGGCAGCAGGTTGGCTTCCATGCTTCGCCTGGTAGGGTTTAGTAATAGTTGCCCGGCCTTGGTAAGTCCGCCAAATAAAATAATGGCTTCCGGTGAAGAAAACATAATAAAGTTGGCCAGCGATTCGCCCAGTATTTGTCCGGTAAATTCAAATATCTCGTTGGCAATGGTATCACCTTTCATAGCACAGTCATAAACACTTTCGCTGGTGAGTTTATTAATGGGATAATCTCTCAGCAGGCTTTCTCTTTCAGGATGCTCCGTCAGCAATTCTATTGCAGTTTCTCTTACGCCTGTGGCAGATGCATATGCTTCAAGGCTGCCGTGCATATTGGTGCCTTTGTGCAGCCTGCCACCGGGACGAATGATGGTGTGGCCAAGTTCGCCTGCAAAGCCATCATGGCCCAGCACAATATCTCCATTGATAACTATGCCACTGCCTACGCCTGTGCCCAGTGTGATGGTGATAAAATCTTTCATGTCTTTTGCACAGCCATACATTTGCTCTCCCACAGCAGCAGCATTGGCATCGTTGGTAAGTTTAGTTACCAGGCCAAACTTTTGCTCCATCAGTTCACTCATATGGATAATGCCCTTCCATTTAAGATTGGGGGCATATTCTATAGTGCCGGTGTAGTAGTTGGCGTTGGGAGCGCCCATGCCAATACCAAGAATGTTTTTGGTGCCGCCCACTTTTTCAATCATGGGCTGCAGGCTGTCGTACAAGTCATTTATAAACTCCTGTGCCGCTTCATGCTCATTGGTGGGTATGCGGCTTTGCTCCAGGATGTGCCCATTGCGGTCAACAATACCAAACTTACAGGTAGTGCCGCCCACATCAATGCCGATAACATATTTGCTCATTGTTCAATAGTATTTAAGATTAAACAATTAGTGTCCGCCGCCAATCTTTTCATCAAAGTCAAGGCCTTGTTTATGCAAAACACTTTTTAATTTAATTGCCAGCCATGCTAAAAATAAAAAGCAGGCAGCAGCAAGCAGGTAAGATTTGTGATATCCTACACTGCCAATATCACCAATAGCGCCTTGCAACGGTGGAATAACAGCGCCGCCAAGTATCATCATAATAAGAAAAGCAGAGCCTTGTGAAGTGTACTTGCCAAGTCCGCCTACACCCAGCGAAAAAATACAAGGCCACATTACGGAACAAAATAAACCGCCAGCCATAAATGCATACACTGAAACAATACCAGATGCTACAACTCCAATTATCATAGAGGTTGCGGCCAGTACAGAAACTGTTATCAATGTTTTAACCGGTTTTTCCTGTCCAAAATAAAAACCTGCAATGGCAATGGCAACGCATATAGCATAGTAATACAAGTCGCTTACATCGCTTCCATTAAGGCTGTTTACAAAAAGTACCAGTGCAAATGCAACAAACGGCACTATGACCATCATAATTTTTTTCATAGATGCAGAAAGATTGAATACACTGATAGCACCTGTCCATCTGCCAATCATAAGGCTTCCCCAATACAATGAAACATATTTTGATATCATGCTTTCATCAAGCCCTGCATCAGTAAGATAGCCGGGTGTTTTTAAAAGAGCACCAAAATTATTATCGATAGTTACTTCCACCCCAACATAAACAAATATGCCAATCATGCCATAAATAAGCTGTTCGTATTTCATAGCACCCCAGCCTTCACCTGATTTAACAGCTTGTGAATTTGAATAAAAAAGAATGCCGATTACAATAAGCATCACAAGCAACAGTAATGGCGTTTTTTGAATATCTGTAAAGTGGCCAAGGATAATAACACCTATTATGCCAGCAGTCATTAATGATAGCGAAGAAGCAGCTTTATTGGCTTTTTCAAATGCTTCATCATTTTTTCCGTCAGGTAATTTTGATATTGCAAAGAATATAGCAACGGCTGCAAATACTCCCGCCACTATCCAGTAAAGAGTATTGATGTTAGTAACAGTAACTACCACATCTTTTGCTCCAACCTTTCCAAAAAGAAAAAAACTTACGATGATAGGGCCAAGTGTAGTGCCAAGTGAATTAATACTGCCGCCAAGGTTTAGTCTGTGCGACCCTGTAGAAGGATCGCCTAAAGTAATGGCAAACGGTTGTGCGGCTGTTTGCTGTAAAGAAAAACCAAGTGCCACAACAAAGAGTGAAAACAAAATAGCTGTGAACGAACCAGCATTGGCAGAAGGAATAATTAATAAAGCGCCCACTACTGAAATGGCCAGCCCATAAATAATGCCTTTTTTGTAACCAATTTTGTTAAGTATATCATTGCCCATCACATTTGAAAGAATGAACAAAACCAACGAACCGATAAAGTAAGCCCCATAAAAAGCAGAACCTATAAGCTGTGATTCAAATTGGTTGAGGCTGAAATGGGTTTTGCAAAATGGTATCAGGATGCTGTTTGATGCAGCAATAAAACCCCAAAAGAAAAAAACAATTACCAGGTTGGTAAGCGCTCCATAGTTTGTGGGGATAAGTGCTGGCTTGTTTGCATCCTGCAACAAGTCTTTTTGTTCAAGTGGCATAGCAGTTTAGTTTGATTAAGTTTAGAATATTGATTAGAGTACTACAGGTGCTTCACCCTGTTTATCATACGGCAATAAAAATAACACATTCGCACAATTAATGCAGCAGAAATATTTTAGGAAAAAACTTACCGGGCATTAGTAGAATTATCAGCAACATGTGTCGCCAAAAATTATTTACCCGGCGCTTGCGTTTTCTTTTCTTTCCGCTTTATATTTATAAAAATTATTGCTTCTGCCGTGGTTTGTACCTTTGCTGAACACAATGAAGCATACAGATTTTTGCCAAAACAAACCTCTCTTAATTTTACAATAATGGAAATTTTACACGTAACTGCAGAGTGCTACCCCGTGGCAAAAGCAGGCGGCCTTGGCGATGTGGCCGGAGCCTTGCCTAAGTATCAAAACCAGCTTGGCCACACTGCCAAATTGGTGATGCCTATGTACCGCACCAAATTTTTGTATCAAAATGAATTTGAAGTAGTACACAAAGGCGCATTCAATATGGGCCTCATGTGGTTTAACTATACTATCATCAAAGAGCAGACAAACAAGCTTGGTTTTGATTTGTACCTGGTGGATATCAATGGCCTTTTAGACAGGGAGCAGATATATGGATACAGCGATGATGCGGAAAGATTCACTGCTTTTCAAATTGCCGTGGTTGACTGGCTCAGCAAATGGCAGCACAAGCCCGATGTGGTGCATGTGCACGACTATCATGCAGGGCTTGTTCCATTTATGATGCAGAATTGTTTTGCATACCGTCATCTTGCAGGTATTCCCACTGTTCTCACCATTCACAATGCACAGTACCAGGGCTGGATGGGATGGAACAAATCAAATTACCTGCCTGCTTACGACAGCTGGCAATGGGGTAAGCTTGACTGGGAGAATAATATTAATCCATTGGCAAGCGCTGTTAAGTGTGCACATCGTGTTACTACAGTAAGCTACAGCTATCTTGATGAAATGCGCCATGAAGCAAACGGCCTTGAAAAACTCTTTGAATACGAAAGAGGGAAATGCAGCGGCATACTCAATGGTATTGATGATAAAGTGTGGGATCCTGCTGCTGATACTTATATCGATACCAACTACAGTGTTAAAAATGTGGAAGCAGGTAAGTTGGCAAGCAAAAAAATATTATGCGATGAATTTAACCTTGATATCACCAAACCATTGTTTGTATTTATTGGAAGATTGGTGGGTGAGAAGGCGGCCGATCTTTTACCAAGGGCTATTTACGATTCGGTGTATCATTTAGAAGGTAAAATGTGTTTTCTTGTTCTTGGCAGTGGTGAGCCGCAGGTAGAGTGGGAGCTAAGTAATCTTAATCTTCCGCTGGCAGGTTATTATAATTCAAAGATTGGGTACAATGAAAAACTAAGCCACCAGATGTATGCCGGCGCCGACTTTTTATTAATGCCCAGCCGTGTGGAGCCTTGCGGCCTCAACCAAATGTATTCTATGCGGTATGGCACCATTCCTATTGTGCGGAATACCGGTGGGTTAAAAGATACCATTGTAGATATTGGTGAAAAGGGGGGATATGGTATTAAGTTTAATGATGCTAAAGTGTGGGATATTACTTACAGCATACACCGGGCATTAGAATTATATGGCGATACCAAAAAGATGGCAGCAATAAGAAAAAAAATAATGCAGATTGATAATAGCTGGGAAACAAGCGCCCAGCATTATATTGATTTGTATGAAAGTTTGCAATAGTATTGTTATTGATAAAGTCAAATCATAAACAGGATAATTAAAATTTACTTTTCAGTAAGCACAATTATCAAAATACGAACCCGGCTAAATGCCGGGTTCGTATTTAAAGATTATAGTAGATAAACTATTGAAACAATATTGTATTCCGCTTTACAGTATCACCAATTCTTGTTTCTGCTACATAAGTGCCTTTGCTTATTTTATTTCGTTGCAGTATTAATTTTTGATTGCCGGGTTGCAGCAATTGCTCTGCAGATTTGTAAACAACCCTCCCGGTAATATCATAGAGTTTAATTGATGCTTTGGTTGGCTTTGTTATGCCAAAGGCAATTACCAGTTCATTCAAAACAGGATTTGGATAGAGTGTAAAGTTTTCATTTATCATTTCAGCAACAGGCGTACGCATTGGCCTTGCTGCAGGCTGGCTTACAAAGCCATTGTCATACCATGTTTCGCCGCATACATTTAATAAGTCTGCTGTTTGCGGTGCCGTGTTGTTGTTGAAAACTATGTTGGCGCAATTGACACCTGCAATTGTGTATTTCCACCAGCCATTGCCTTCATCAGTCATTGCAAAACCAGGCCAGTTTACCGAGGGTAGTGCAGGAGTGGTATTCCAGTAATACACATACGGTGTGTTGCCCCATGCGGCAGGGCGTTTAAAATGAAGAATTACGTTGTTGCACCTTCCTGCAGGTTCTGCAGCAAGCCATCCGTTATCATAGTAAGAAGTACTGTTGGCAAACAGGTCGGCAGTTTGTGTACCGCTGCCGCTGTGAAATAATAAATTGATAGAAGAAAGGTTGCTGAAATCCCAACGATACCAGTCTCCGCAATCTTTTATCATGTTATTGCCCGGCCATGTAGTGGAGGCAACGGAACCAGTTGGCACGGCATTCCAGAAATGTATTTTGGCAGCAGGCCATGCAGTTGGTTTTTTAAAATACACTGAGAAGTTTTTCACTGCATTAATATTGGCAGCAGTAATATTTTTATCTAGCAGCACCCGAAACTCTCCCGGCTGCAGTGTGATGCTTTGTGACGTGCTGGTATAATTATAGGTGGTGCCTGTTATATAATTCGTCCATGTACCTGTATGTTGAAAGCTGATTGTTTTTGTTTTTGCCACGACATCAAAATTTCCAATCACTGTCACATTCATGGTGCTGTTGTTAATTTGGAAAAATTTAAAAGTATTGCAACCCAAATCATAGCCTGTGGCAAGGTCTGTAGCAAACACATCGCTGTATTTATTTTTCAATTTCATCAAAGCACTTACTGCGTTGTACAGTTTTTTCCTGTCAGCATTTTGAAAATAATCCCAGCGGATTGGTTTTTTATCTGTGCGGCAATTGCCGCTGATTGTTCCATTGGTACAGTAATTAATAGAATAATCATATCCCAGTTCATAAAACTGCCATATCATTTTTGGTCCTGTTATTAATAAATCAAAAGCAGAAGCTGCCTGCATCCGGCTAAGGCCTGTTGCTAATGTTTTTACATTGTAAGAGCCCGATACATTGCCATACGTTTTGTTTTTATACATCAGCCTTTCTTCATCATGGCTTTCAATATTGCCCATGCGTAATGGCCTGCTAAAACTGTTGTTGTGTTTGTAATAGGTGTAACTGATGTCTTGTTTGCAATTATCACTGTAGCCCATGGTGCATTCGTTGTAAGGGCCATCAAGCCTTTGCCAAGGCATCATACCTTGCTTATAATTCATAAACTCATTTTCTTCGCTCCAGTCGCCAAGGTGCTCAAGAATTACATAGCTGCCCGGAGTTTTATTCCAAACCACATCTGCCAGCCATTTAATATTGGCAACCCGTTCTGCATCGTAAGCCCCCCATGCAGCCACATCACTGCCTGTGTTTTTGTTGGTAAAGCCTTTGCTCAAATCAAAACGGAAACCATCAATTTTATATTCCTCTAACCAGTATTCCAATATCCGTTGAAAATAATACCGGCTGGCATTGCTGCTAAAATTGAAATCGCAACCAAAGCCAAATGGATGTGGTGCCAATGTATTAAACCACGGATTGTTGGCAGCAGGCCTGTTATTTGCAGCATCCCAATACAAAGATGCTAATGGAGAACTGCCCCATGCATGGTTAAAAACAATATCCTGTATTACTGCAATACCCCTCTTATGGCATTCATCAATAAAAGCTTTGAGATCGGTATCTGTTCCGTAATATTTATCAGGGGCATTGTAAAAATTTGGATTGTAACCCCAGCTGTTGTTACCATCAAATTCATTAAAGGGCATTAGCTCAATGGCATTGATGCCGAGGTTTTGTAAATAATTAAGTGAGTCTTTTAAAGTTTTCCAGCAATGCGTTGCCACAAAATCCCTCACCAATAATTCGTACACCAGCAATTTGTTTTGTGCTGGCCGTGTATAACTTTTTGTTGTCCAGTTGTAAGCAGGTTTTCCAGTTTGTAATATGGAAACATACCCGGTTGTTTTACCTGTTGGGTAGCCTCTTAAGTTTGGATACACTGTAAATCCTGCCACGTCATTAATAGAACCATCATTCCAGGGATCCAATATTTTTTCAGAATATGGGTCAGCAATTTTTATTGAATTATCAACAACATATTGAAAGGCATATTCAGTACCTGCTGTAAGCCCTGTTATGGTGAGCCAGAATTTTTGTCCATCTGGTGTAATGTTCATTACATAGCCGGCACTTTCTGTCCAGTTATTGAAATCACCCAGCGCCACCACTTTTGTTTTCCCTGGTGCATGCAGTACCAGTGTTACAGATGTGTTGTCGTTGTTGTAATTAATACCATCTTTTACACCGGCAGGCAAAGGTAATATTGCTGCGTTGGCAAAGTGGAATAATACAAACAGTAAAAGCAAAATGGAGATTGGCTTTTTCATAAGCAAGTGTATTGGTTAAGTTGGCAATCGTTTTATTTGTGTAAAATTTACACGTTATAAAAATAATCTTTTTCTTTAATAATCAAAATGAATTTTTAATGATTGCAAAAGAAAACCCCTTTGCTCTGAATTTAGGGGCTGGGGATATTTTTGATTAATGCTGTACAACCAGCTTTTTGTAGCTGCTGTATTCTCCGCTATTGCAGCGAACAATGTATAAGCCTGCTGACAGTTTTGAAATATCAAAACTTACTGAAGAGGCAGATGTATTTGCCTTAAGCAATACACTTCCATTACTGTTAATGATAGCAACATCACCTGGCTGAGATAATCCATTTACAGTAACTGTATTTGCAGCAGGATTGGGATATAATGTGAAAGATGGCTTTTTTATTGTCTTAACCAGTATGGTGCTGCTGTAGCCAGTTTTATTATCAGCATCCAGCATTTTAAGCCTGTAAAAATATTTATCAGCGGTGTGAGGATTGTTTTCATCAATAAACTGGTAGCTTGTTTGTGAGGAAGGTATTGCAGCGATGCTGGTAAAATGAGTAGCATCAGTACTGCGTTGCAATTCAAATTTTCTGCAGGTAGCTCCATTCGCCATTTGCCAGTTTAATTGAATATGGTTATTTATTTCTTTGCCGGTAAACGAAAGCAGTCCTAATGGTACCACAGCAGGTTTTGTAAGCGATATGTCATCAAAGTGAACATTAATGGCGGGCTGATTTACATACATCTGGGTTAGCAGCCTTATTTTTATACTTCTTGTTCCGGCAGGTGCTGTTCTTGTATTATTGTATTGATGCCATCCCATACCAGAGCCGTCAAAATTAGATTGCCAGTCTGTTTGATAACTTGTGCCCAGCACTGTATTTGTTGCACTGAGAAAATCGACTCTGTAGCGCCCAACATCTGTTTGATTGATAACGGGTGTCATCATGTAGCCGTTAAACTCATACAACTGTGTTCCTGCATCAATAGTTGCTGCATCTGCAGATACATCAATAGTTTGATACAATTCAAACGGCCCCTGGAAAATGCTGCTACACCCGGAAAAAAATACAGTACCGCCAGCAGCGCCGGTGGTATGATCAAAAGGATAATTTACGGAGCCATCTGGTTTCATTGTCCAGTTTGTAGTATTGTTTGTGGGAACCAATAAACAGGTGAGGGCGCCCTGGCTTACTATCGTCCAGCCAGTTCCCCGGGGCAGGCTTTCTGCATCGCCGTTTACCAAAAGGTTTTGTGCAATGGATGTTTGAATAAATGCGGCTGTTAAAAGCAGGGATATAGTTTTTTTCATAGAAATGTATTCTCTTCAAATGTACAGATTTCGTCGCTGGCAACCAATCATTTACCTGTAAAGAATATATGACATCACTATTTCAGATGTTCCTTAAAGAAATCAATTGTACGCTGCCATGCAAGTTCAGCAGCAGTTTTGTCGTATCGTGGTGTAGTATCGTTATGAAAACCATGATTGACACCGGGGTAGATATAAGCGGTATATTTTTTATTATTAGCTTTTAAGGCAGTTTCATAAGCAGGCCATCCTTCGTTTACCCTTGTATCCAATTCTGCATAGTGCAGCAGGAGGGGTGCTTTAATTTTAGGAACATCATCAACTGATGGTTGCCCTCCATAAAAGGGCACAGCTGCAGTAAGGCTTTCAATTTTGACAGCCATCATATTACTGATCCATCCGCCAAAACAAAAACCAACTACACCAATTTTGCCATTGCAATACTGCTGTTTTATTAAACAATCATAGCCGGCAATAAAGTCTTCCAGCATTTCATTCCTGTTACGCTTACTTTGCATTTCTCTTCCCTGGTCGTCATTGCCGGGGTAGCCACCCAAAGGGGAGAGAGCATCAGGGGCAAGAGCAATGAAGCCAGCCACTGCGGCTCTTCTTGCCACATCTTCAATATGTGGATTAAGCCCCCGGTTTTCATGCACCACCACCACGCCGCCAATTTTTTGTGTGTTGCCCGCCGGCATGGTCAGTAATGCCTTTATAGTACCGCCGCCTTTTGCTGATGGATAATTGATGTACTCAGATACAATTCTTTCATCATCTTCTTTTACCTGTATTGCATCAATATAGTTGGGCATTAAAAAACTTGTAAGCGATGTAAGTGTAAGTCCGCCAACTGCATAAGCAGAAAGCCGCTGCATAAAGTCACGCCTGTTTATGCGGTTGTGTGCATAATCATCATAAAGGTCAAATACTTCCTGCTTAATATCTTCTTTGCGTATGCTTTGCATTAGGAATGATTTTTTGTGAAGATTAAAATTAACCAACCAAAATGCAAACGGGAAGAATTAAGTGTTTTGTTTTTTCACAATCCATAAAATAGCAACTTCTTTTTTATAAGCGGCAATACATTTTTGAACATACACTGTACTTTGCTAAAAATTGCAAATATGAAAAAAATATTACTACCGTTTATAGTGATAATAGCTGCTGTAATGCAGGATGCAAACAGCCAGGCATTAAGAACACCGGATAATACCAACACTGTTTGCATGACAGGAAGAAAAATTGGTGTAACAGAAATAGAAATACATTATAGCGCTCCCGGCGTTAAAGGCCGGGAAGGCAAAATTTACGGAACCAACATAGTGCCATATGGTTACCAGGTGCTGGGCTTTGGTTCTACTGTACCGTCGCCATGGCGTGCAGGTGCTGATGAATGCACCACCATGTCATTTTCAACAGATGTGTTGATTAATGGGAAAAAATTACCTGCTGGTAAGTATGCATTTTTTATTGAAGTGAATGAAGATAATAGTGTTTTGATTTTTAATAAAAATACTAAAGAATGGGGAAGTTATTTTTACCGTAAAGAACTGGATGTGCTGCATGTGCCCACAGTGCAAAAGAAAAATTTACCTGCATTGCAGGAAAGGTTAGTATATACTTTCAGCAATCAAACAGATCGCTCTGTTGAGATAAACCTGGATTGGGAGCGTTGGAGTTTTCCAATAAAAGTGGAAGTTGATTTAAAAAACACGGTGCTTGAAAGTATAAGAGAGCAAATGAGTGGTGCTATTGGCTTTGACCCTGCAAGCCTTGAGGCTGCTGCTAAATGGTGTGTGGATAATGATACTAACTATACAGAAGCATTAAACTGGATAACGTCTGCTGTAAACCCCAACCTTGGCGGCCGAAATACATTTGCAGCTTTATCAACCAAATCAAAAATTGTAAAGAAATTGGGTAATGATAAAGAAGCTGCTGAATTAATGACAGCTGCATTGGAAAATGCCAATGTTGGAGAAATGCATGGCTATGGCCGGCAGCTTCTCACCGAAAATAAGTTGCAGGAGGCATTTGATGTATTTCAGAAAAATTATACCAAACACAAAGGAGCATGGCCTACTAACGCTGGTATGATGCGTATTTATTCTGCTATGGGTAATTATAAAAAAGCATTGGAACATGCAAAAGCTGCTTTGCCGCAAGCCACAGATGAAGGGAATAAAAGATTTTTAGAAGATGCTATAAAAAAATTGAGTGAGGGAAAACCTTTGTAAAATATCTCCCTGTAATAATTTTATTGCGCTGGCCATAGGCCAGCGCAATATTTTTTTATTTTCTTAGATCTGCAGGCCTTACTTCATTACTTAGCAACCAGCCAAACACTTCCCATCGTTTATCATTGGTACTGGCTTTTGATTCAATGTACTCTTTTACCAGTTGCTTGCCATAGTTGTAGTTTATTATATAACTCCTGTTGACCCTGATAAAATTTATATTTTTCTTTGCTGTTTCTTCGTTTGCCAACGAAAAATTTTGCAGCCAGTAGATGGCTTCCTTTTCCGTCATCGTTTTATTTAATAAACCTCTGCCCACTTCATTGCGTGCAAAATTCAGTTCATCTTTCAATTCCATGGCTTTCAAATAAAGTGCAATGCCGGTAGTGTCTAAGCCGGCAAGCGGCAGCAAAATATTTTTAGCAAGGTTTACTTTGTCTTCTCCAGGTAATACCAGCGAAATGCCATAGTTAGCGCTTCCTTCGGCAATTAATGATTGTGGGCTATATAATGGATAAAATGAAACCTCCACCCAGCCTTTATCATGGTAAAGATTTTTCTCCAGCAACATATTATATACATGATGGCCAGGATAACTTTCGTGACTGCCTACATCAATTACACGGTCAATAAAAATTTTAAGATCAGTGTTGATTTGAATTACGCTGCGGTAATTGCCTTTGTACCAGTTGTAGCCGCTCCATGGTTTATTATTTACAAACTCAAGGCTGAAGCTTTCTGTTGGCGGAAGCTGATAATGTTTTAATGTACGCTGCCTGCATTCTGCAATAGCTGTTTTAATTACAGTATCCAATTTTTCTTTGGGTATGATAAAGTGGTTGGCCAATTGCTGCATCCTGTCGTTTACGGTGCCTTTGCCCGGCAGCAGCATATCCAGTTGCTGAATAATGTTTTTATAATGTGCAGAATCATATGAGGGTGCCGCAGTGCCGTACAAATCTTTGCATTCATCATCAAAAGAAGCGGTATCGCCACCAACAAGTTTTATCCTTCTTTCAAATGCTTTTAGCTGCGATTGTATCCAGGCCGATCGGTTTGCCAGCGTATCATTGGTATTATTGTCAAATTTTTTTAATTCCGTTACTAATTTATTAACTGTGTTTAAAAACCGATCTTTTGGAAATGTACTGTCTGTAATAGCAACAGGCTTTAATGAATCGGGGCCATAGTATGCATCAACAAAATTTTCATCGTATTGCCCGATGGCAAGGCCCAGTTTTACATATTCTGTGGCAAGTGCATTTAGCCTTGTTGCATCATTTGTGTTGTCTTCTTTTTTCTTTTCGGTACAGGCAATCATCCATACCAATGCAAGTGGAAAAATAAATTTGTACATGGCAGTGTAGTTTATTCCTTATTAATTTTTTGATTATTCCTGAAACCAGCACGTTTCAAAACTGTTTCCCATACAGGCGTAATATCAGTACTTAATTTCAGCAGTACCACCCCTGCGCCAAATAGCAATAGGAAACAACTGCTTCTTACTATAATCCACACAAAGCCCTGATAGTTGTGAAACAGGAACCAGCATATAGTATATGTTGCCATGGCCAGCAATACGGTAACAACAGTTTGCTTTGTGAATGGCTGCATATTGTACTTCGTTTTTAAAAACCAATAGCGGATAGCATTATAAACAGAAAATGAAAAAAGATTGGCGATAGCAGGGCCTAATACCCCAAAATAAAACTTTGTAAGTATGTAATTGAGCGGCAACGTAAGGCACAATAAAATGATGCCTGTAAAAAATTCAAAGCGCCAGCGTGTGGAAGTGGAAATTATCTGGCTGCTTAATCCTGTACCCATATCTACTATACGATACAAACCAATGTAAAAGAATATCCACTTAGCATCAAGATAAACTTTTTGCATTTTAAAGGTGAATACCCCATCGGTAAAATTGAGCCATATCAATGCAAACATGGCAACAGCGAAAATTAATTGGTTTACAGACGACTGTTTATAAATCCGCTGTATCCTTGGCATGTCTTTATCTTTCCACGCCTGCGCCAATGCACCCACTGAAGATGAGATAATGCCTCTTTGTGGTGCTTGTATGAGGCTGGCAATATTTTGCGCCAGTGAATACACTGCTACAGCACCCAACCCATCTTCCAGCACTGCAGCAATTACCAGCGAATCAAAAACCAATGAAAGGGTATAAACAATAGAGCCGCCATATACAAATGAAACAAGAGCGAAGATTTTTTTATAAAACTTTTTTGTAACAATGCTGGCTGTAAAAGTTATATGTATATACCCTTTGAACAGTAAATAAAAAAACAGTACTGCTGCCACACCAAGATAAGTAAAGGAGTAAATTTTTATAAACAAATCGAAGCTGGTAACCAGCTTTGCAAAAAAGAGTACAATAAGTATGGTGGTAAAAAGCCGAAACTGTACTTCCCGTAAAAAATTGGTGAGTACTGCTTTTTGCAATTGCCATGCGTAGCTTTCTAAAATACTATATAAAGTAAGCCCAAGCCCAAATGGAAATATCCAGTAGTAATATTGTATCAGTTCGGGTGAATGGCCAAACTTGCGGATAACAATATCCCTGAAATAAAACCCGGCAAATGCTACCAGGCAAAACCCAATTAGTGATACCAGCAAGGCCCATGAAAGGATATCATTTTTTTGGGACGGCAGGTTGTCTTTGTAGTATGGATAAAATTTACCTATATAAGCAGGCATGGCCAGGTTTGCCAGCGAAAACATAAGCGTTGCGATGGCAATGAAAATACCTGTGAGGCCATATTCTTCTTTTGTAAAGCCGCCTTCTCTTGTAAAAAGATATGTATTAAGAAAGCCAAGGGCAAAGCCCACGTACACCATCCCCGATGAAATAATACTTTGCCTTCTTATCTGGCCCATGTTTCAGTTTGCGGCTAATTTACTCCACCTTTTTTGTAATGATGTAAAAATTTGGGTCAACAGAAAAAGTCTGTTTATCATACCAGTCTGCAAGTGACAAATATTGCCATGTACTTGCCGGCTTTATCCATCGTTTTTGATTTTCACCTTCACCAAATTTTACTTTCAGTGGCATATTGAAACCTTTGATACAATTGGTGTACCTGAATTGAACTTTGTAGCCATTAATTTTATATTCTAAAACCGGTATTTCGATATTCCTGAGATACTGGTCGAATACTTTACTGAAATTAATTTTACTCTCTTTACTGATATAATCTTCCAATTGCCTGCTGGTAATGGTTTTGTGATAAAATGTTTTACCTAATCCCCTCAATATTTTTCGGAACAATTCATCGTTGTTTATCACTTGCCGTATGTTATGAATAAGATTAGCACCTTTAGGATACACATCGCCACTGCCTTCTTTGTTTACACCATATTTACCTATCAAAGTTTCCTTATTTCCTATTCCTTTTCTTTGGCCAATAACATAGTCACTGCCTGCCTGTTTGCCATAGTGGTATTCTGTAAACAGCACTTCGCTGTAAGTAGTAAAGCCCTCTTGTATCCACCAATCAGCCGGATCTTTTGCGGTAATGTTGTTACCAAACCATTCGTGGCCGCTTTCATGAATAATGATATAATCCCATTTTAATCCCCAGCCGCTGCCGCTTAAATCCCTGCCCAGATAGCCTTTTTTATATTGATTGCCGTATGCAACAGCACTTTGATGTTCCATGCCAAGATGAGGAGATTCTACCAGTTTAAATCCATCTTCATAAAAAGGATACGGGCCGAACCAATGTTCAAGCGCCTGCATCATACGTGGTGCATCTTTAAAATGTTCTTTTGCCTTGGTAAGGTTGGAATCAAGCACCCAGTAATCCATGGTGAGGTTTCCTTTTTCTCCTTTGTATATTTCATCGAAATGAGAATACTTGCCGATATAAGGAATGATATCGTAATTGTTGATGGGATTTGTAACAGCCCAATCGTAAGTAGCCGTACCATCAGCATTATTTATTTTGCCACGAAAGCGGCCATTACCGATACACATTAAAGAGTCGGGGATTGTTATGTGCATTTCGGCACTGTCAGGTTCATCGCCCTGTATGTCTTTGCATGGGTACCACACACTGGCGCCCAGTCCCTGGCAGGCAATACTTATAAATGGATTTCCTTGTTTATCTTTTTTCCATATAAGGCCTCCATCCCATGGTGGAAGTTTGGCAATGGTGGGCTTGCCGTGGTAATAAACGAAAATGTAATTTTTCTTTTTTAATTGCTTATTCTGCATCCAGGTTATTGGTTCCACAAAATATGCGTTACCATCTTTTGTGTAAGGTATATTACCAGCAACAGTTGCATTTCTCTCTGCTATTACTTTTATGCTGTCAAGTATCAACGGTTCCTGAAGGTCTATTTGAATAGTTTTTCCTTTTTTTAATACTTTAAAGTCAATAATGTTATACCCACTAATCGTACTATCATCCAAATTAAACTTCACATGTATATCATATTTCAACGCATCCCACCAATCCCTTCCAGGGCCGTTGCTGCCACGTAAGGTATCTGCATGGGTAAATGGTTGTGCCTGGGAAAAGTGAAAAGCAAAAAGTAAAAAGCCAAAAGAAAGGCTTGCTTTTGTAAAGCGCATGTTGAATGAATTTTAATTTGCTAATTTAGTTTCTTTTGATGCACAATATGAGCCGCTCCTGTATTTGTTTGTTATTGATTATTTGCTGCAGCTTTATTGGCTGTAAAAATCACCAGCACCCGGATAAAAAGATATTTCACTACAACGAACAAACAGGCATTGCTTCCCTTGACCCTGCCTTTGCCAAAAATCAAAGTATTATGTGGGCTGTGCACCAGTTGTATAATACATTGGTGGAGGTGGATGATAATATGCAGCTGAAACCTTCGCTGGCAAAAAGCTGGGATGTATCAGCAGATAATCTTTCATTTACTTTTCATTTGCGTACCGACGTTTTCTTTCATGATGATGATGCTTTTGAAAACAAAAAAGGCAGAAGATTGATGGCAGCAGATGTTGCATACAGTTTTAACCGCATCATAGATAAAAACACCGCCAGCCCTGGTGCATGGATATTTAATAACCGGGTTGATTCTATGCAGCCCTTTATTGCTGTTGATGATTCTACTTTTCAATTAAAATTGCAAAGGCCATTTCAACCTATACTTGGTATTTTAAGCATGCAGTATTGTTCAATTGTTCCAAAAGAAGCGGTAGAAAAATATGGAAATAATTTCCGCAGCCATCCTGTAGGCACCGGTCCTTTTGCTTTTGTTGCCTGGGAAGAAGGGCAGGCATTGGTTTTAAAAAAGAATGAGCATTATTTTGAAAAAGACAGTGGAGGAAATAATTTGCCATATCTCGATGGTATCAAAGTTTCTTTCTTTGATAGTAAAGCAACAGAGTTTTTAGAATTTCAGCAACAACGCCTTGATTTTATAAATGATATTGAAGCATCTTTCAAAGATGAAATACTTACCAAAACAGGCAACTTAAAAAATGAGTGGGAGGGAAAATTGGTTTTGCAAAAACATCCCTATCTCAACATTGAGTACTTCGGTATTTTAGTTGATAGCAATAATGCGTTGGTAAAACAATCGCCATTGCGATTGCAAAAAATCCGGCAGGCAATTAATTATGGTTTTGACAGAAAAAAAATGATGCTGTATCTCCGCAACTCTATTGGTATGGCCGCCGAAAGTGGTTTTGTGCCGGCCGGATTGCCTTCTTACGATACTGTGGCAGTAAAAGGTTATCATTACAATCCTGAAAAAGCAAAACAATTACTGGCAGAAGCAGGCTTTGCCAATGGAACCAATATGCCTGTAATAAAACTGCTCACCATTCCCATATACACTGATTTGGCAAGTTATATCGCCAACGAATTACAACAGGTTGGAATAAATGTGCAGGTGGAAACCGTACAGAAAAGTTTATTGCTTCAGCAAACGTCTAAGTCGCAGGCTTTGTTTTTTCGTGGCAGTTGGATTGCAGATTATCCCGATGCAGAAAATTATTTTAGTGTATTTTACAGTAAAAATCCGGCACCGCCTAATTATACACGTTATCATAACAATGCATATGATATATTGTATGAAAAAGCTGTTGCAGAAAAAAGCGATTCACTTCGTTACAAACTGTACCAGCAGATGGACCAACTGGTGATGAACGACGCACCAGTTGTTCCTTTGTGGTATGATGAAGCAATTCATTTGGTGCATACAAACATTGAAGGCTTTACTCCAAACAGTTTGAATTTATTGGAACTGAAAAGAACGAAGAAAAAGGAGTAAAGATTAAGGCCGCAGATTCGCAGATTAATCTGCGGCAGGTATTAGTGCTTCAATTTATTCTTAAACACTTTCTGAAACTTCTCCACCTTTGGCCTTATCACAAACTGGCAATAACCTTGTTCTTTATTATCATTATAATAATTCTGGTGATAATTTTCTGCAGGATAAAATTTGGCAAAAGGTTCAAGCGTAGTAACTATGGGATTATCCCAGGCGCCGCTTTTATCCAGTTCAGCTTTATACTTTTCGGCTTTTATTTTTTGCTCATCGTTGTGATAAAAAATCACACTGCGGTATTGAGTGCCCACATCGTTGCCCTGCCTGTTCATAGTAGTTGGGTCATGCACCTGCCAAAAAATTTCCAGCAATTCATCAAACGAAACTTTTGCCGGGTCATAAATGATATTTAAACATTCTGCATGGCCAGTGGTGCCGGTACACACTTCTTTGTAGTCAGGATTTTCTGTTTGCCCACCGCTATAGCCGCTGGTTACTTTGCTCACACCTTCCACCTGTTGAAAAATTGCTTCGGTACACAAGAAGCAACCAGTACCAAATGTGGCAGTATCAATATTCATAGCACTTGGAGTATTCATGTCTTTAATTTTAGCATTATTTTTTGGCTGAGCACAGGAAAAGAGTGTGGTTGCAAGGCCCAGTACAGTTAAAATCTTTTTCATTTTTTTTATTTATAGCATCTACGCAAAAGTAGACAGCTAAGTTTAAGAAACAATTTATCTTTAAATAAGTTTAACTGCAAGTAATACGTTCACTTTTTATAAACCTTACAAATCATTTTTGGTAACCAACTTTAATTTTCATGAAAACATCGTTGTGTCACTCACTTGTACAACATATCCTTATTCAGCTTTTAACTTTCAGCTTGTTGCTCTATTCACTATCTTCATGCCGCACAAATAATCCAGGCAGCATGAACAACTGTAAAACCCACGCCTTCCGTCTCAAGCCCGGGCAGGATTTAAAAAAAGAAATCCTGCAATATGTAAGCGAAAAGCAAATAAAAGCAGGTTGGGTAAGTACCTGTGTTGGCAGCTTGACAAATTACAATATTCGTTTTGCCAACCAGGCCCAGGGAAGCAGTGGCAACGGACATTTTGAAATCGTAAGTTTAACAGGCACTGTTTCTGTTAATGGCTCCCATCTTCATATCAGCATCAGCGACAGCACTGGCAAAACAATTGGTGGGCATTTGCTGGATAGTAATATTATTTATACAACCGCTGAAATTGTAATATTAAGCAGCGATGATTTCATTTTTAAAAGAGAGAAAGATGGCAGTACGCCGTGGGAAGAATTGCAAGTACAGGAAAAGAATTAAATGGAAAACTTCAGACAATTTTTAGAAAGCATTAAGCCAAACAAAAAAGGGGTAATGGTGCTTGTATTGGGTATTATCATTATGCCGCTTATAGTTGATGTTATTTTATTTAGTGTTACTGATAAAATTAAAAATGAAGGAGATGTTACGCTTTCACAGATTATTGTTACCGGCTGCCTTACAACCTTGCCTTGGTTAATTTTATACCTGCTTATATTTTTTTGTGTAACATTTTTATACAATAAATATTTTAAAAAGAGCTGAGTTTGTTTTCTTTGCAAACAAAGCAAGATTAAAAAAATGTTTAAAAGAATATTTATACAAAAGCCGGAGCCATTATTAATCGTTGTTCCGCTGATTTTATTTTTGCTGTATAAACTTTTTGCTGGTAATTCCGCACTTGAAATAAATCCGGAAGAGAGCTTTATGCAAATGAACTTTTCCTTAACATTCTGGTTTGCGTTTGTGTTTTTTATTGCCCCCAGCTTTATGCATTACCTGCTTCGGCTTTCACGTAAATGGAACCCTGAGGTGTGCAGGATGCAGGTGTTTATCACTATTGGTTTGGCGCTTTTATTTTTTGCTTCTTACTTTACTGGTTCCCTGGCTTCCCATTCAAGATCATATGTTGATACTAGCACCACTGCATTTGGAATGTTGTGGCACACAAATATGCTTAATGCATTTATCCTGTTGGCCGGGTGGCTTGTGCAGGCTTTGTTTACCGGCTACTTTTTAGTAACTATTTTTAAAAAGGCAAAATAGTATTTCCTCTCTCTGATGGAGCCCTGTTACTTAAGAACAATCAACGTATTTTTGCTGGTAACCCCAAAGTATTGGGGCAGGCTAAAAAGAAATAAGAATTAATGATTAGGTTTTTTCCTGAATCGGCTTTAGTGCAACTTGAATTTGAAAAAGTGAAAACTTTGCTGGCAGAATATTGCCGTACCGAATACGCCAAATACAA
Organism: uncultured Ferruginibacter sp.; assembly: GCA_964494815.1. GTDB lineage: Bacteria > Bacteroidota > Bacteroidia > Chitinophagales > Chitinophagaceae > Ferruginibacter. The sequence continues at coordinate 21,141 of CAZBTD010000050.1, forward strand.
GGCAAACAACTTACGCATTCATACTAAAAAGGAATTTATTGAAACCGAACTGCAGCAAACAAATGAATACAAACTGCTGCAACAAGGCGGCCAATATTTTCCCAACGACTTTTCACACAACATCAGTAAAGAATTAAAACTATTGTCAATTCCCGGCGCTGTATTAAGCGGCGAACAATTTTTGTTTGTAAAAAAACTGGCTGAGAACACCGGCAATATCTTCCGCTGGTTTGATACTGAGAGAAGGACAGCTTACCCTGCGTTAACAAAAGTTATCAGCGAAAGTTATTACGAAAAAACGATTGTTGAACTAATTAATGATGTGCTTGATGAAACTGGGAATGTAAAAGACAGTGCCAGTGAAGAATTGACTGAAATAAGAATAAAACTTTTCAGAAAGCGGAATGAACTGCGGCGTGTATTTGATAAAATTGTGGGCAAGCTGAATAAGCAGGGTTATTTGGCTGATATTGAAGAAAGTTTTATGAATGGCCGCCGTGTGTTGGCAGTATTTGCTGAACAAAAGCGCATGATAAAAGGTGTGCTGCATGGCGAAAGCGACAGCCGCCGCACTACTTTTATTGAGCCGGAAGAAACAACAGAGCTCAACAATGAAATTTTTTCGTTGGAGAATGAAGAAAGCAAGGAAGTGTATAGGATATTGAGAAAACTGACTGAGCAATTGAGTGTGTATGCTGGATTGCTAAAAATATATTTTGATATTGCAGGAGAGTTTGATTTCATCAATGCCAAAGCAAAACTGTCAATATCAATTGGTGGTAATCATCCTCAACTATTTGATAAAGCACATATAAAACTCATTAATGCTTATCACCCTTTATTGCTTTTGTACAATCAAAATAATAACAAGCCAACTATTCCGGTTGATTTGTCTTTGAATGATAAGAACCGGATTCTTGTTATTAGCGGACCGAATGCCGGGGGCAAAACTGTTACATTAAAAACAGTTGGCTTGTTGCAATTGATGTTGCAAAGTGGTTTACTGGTGCCTGTGCATCCCGATAGTGAAATGGGCATCTTTAAACAAATCATGATTCATATTGGAGATACGCAGAGTTTGGAATTTGAGTTAAGTACTTACTCTTCACATTTAAAAAACATGAAGCACTTCATGGAAAGTGCAAATGGAAGAACATTGTTTTTTATTGATGAATTAGGAAGCGGTAGTGATCCTAATCTTGGCGGCGCTTTTGCAGAAGTGATAATGGAAGAACTGGCACACAAACACAGTTTTGGTATTGTTACCACACACTACCTTAACTTAAAGGTAATGGCGAATAAAGTGCCCGGCATTATAAACGGCGCCATGCAGTTTGATGAAAAGAATTTGTTGCCGATGTATAAATTAATAGTTGGTAAACCAGGTAGCAGTTATACGTTTTCTATTGCTGAAAGAATCGGTCTCGAAAAAAGATTGATTGACAAAGCAAGAAAATTGGTAGATGATGATCATTTTACTTTGGATAAACTGCTTAACCGGACAGAGCAGGATTTGCAGCAAATAGATACAGATAAAAAAGAACTGCAACGTTTATTAAAAGAAAATGAAAGGTTGAAAAAAGAAATGCTGCATGTGATGGATAAAGAGAGGCACAAACAGGAAGTGGAACGGCTGAAACACCAGAATAAGATTGCGGAAGAAAAATTTGCTTACCTGAAAGATATGGAACGACGCCTAAAAGCAATGGTGATTGAATGGCGTAAGGCAGAAGACAAAGACAAAGTAGTGAAGATGATAGCTGCTTTACTTTTTAATCAGAAAGAAAAGATGATAAAAGAAAAGCAGGAGAAAAAGCAAAACGAAAAATTTATTGAAGTGACAGGCGAAGTAAAAGTAGGAGATAAGGTAAAGATGAAACAAAACCGGCAAGTGGGTATATTAAAAGAAATACGGGGTAAAAAAGCAATAGTACAACTTGGAGCCGTTCCTCTTACGGTAAGCCTGCAGGATTTAAGTTTGGTGCTGGAGAAAGATGCAGCCAGTTAATGCAAGTCCTCACAACCTTTTTTTCTTCTTGTATCTGTGATGCCCATTATTTTCCATTCCTTGTTTCTTTTTATGAGCGTAAACACATTTACACCACAGTGGGAAAGCTGCCCATTGAAATAAAATTTATATGGTGTCCATGCTACAGCCATTGCCCCGTCAATTTTAATATCATAGCTTAGTAATTGCTCGTCTAATAGTTGACCTTTCAATTGTACTACTTGTTTAAAGAAATCAGCCGTTGCATCCTGTTGTAAAATAGTGCTGCCATCTTTTTTTTGCATAATACTGTATAAAAAGCAGGTGGAGTCAAGTGAAGTTTTTATCAGAGCTGTATCATTTGAGTGCATACCATTGAAAAAGATGGTGATGGATTGTTTGATGGCATCATCTTCTTTTTGGGCATTAACTACTGCTGCGATAAGCAAAAATAATGCAGGCAATATTCTTTTCATTTTGCTGTTGTTTAACTGCTAAGTTTCATCATTTTTTGCATTGGTATAAAAATATTTTATCAGCGGCAGGCATTGATTTTACTGGGGTTTCAGCAAATGAAATTTTGATTTTGATATTTTTTTTGGCAGTTCCCTTTCAAGACTATTATTTTGCACCCGGAGAGATGGCAGAGCGGTCGAATGCGGCGGTCTTGAAAACCGTTGACTGTCACAGGTCCGGGGGTTCGAATCCCTCTCTCTCCGCTGGATAACTATTCAAAAAGTATTAAATCCTTGCAAACTCAATGGTGGCAAGGGTTTTTTAT
>CAZBTD010000051.1:0-23842 GCA_964494815.1 uncultured Ferruginibacter sp.
GAGTCGGTGTTATAAACTAATAAGCCATTTGCAGGGGATGCAATGGCTAGCATTTGTGCATTCGTTACTCTTGGCACTAATACGCCTTTGTTGGTGGCTGTAACATCCAGCAATGCAGCTGCATTGGGTGTGGTGGTGCCGATGCCAATGTTTTGTGCAATGCTAATACTGCCTGTTGCAATTAACATAACAGCAGCAAGGATGATTTTTTTCATAATTTTTTATTGAGGCAATTGAGAAAAAGTGTAAACACTATTTTTTATCTGTGATTGCTTTTACCAGTGCTTCCAGTTTTGCAATACGCTCCTCTTGCATAGTAATTTTTTCTTCCTGTGATTTTACCTGCTGCTGTTGCTCCTGCAAACCTTTAATAGCAAGCACAGTAAAATATTGGTAATTGATTCCTAATCTTTTTTCTCCATCTTTCATCACATTTTCAATAACTGCATCAGGAAATATTTTTTGTACATCCTGCGCCATAAAGCCATTGCTGAAGCGGTCGGTTATTTTGTTATCAAGATAATGATATTGATAGGTCTGTAACTGCATTACGTTATTAAGCACGGGAAGCTGTGGTGTAATATCTTTTTTCAAACGCCTGTCGCTGATAGCAGTATAGGCTCCTGTTACGTTATCAAAAGTTCCTTTGTAGGCACCATTGTAATATAAGTTAAAGTTAGAAGCAACTTCTGTTGTAACATAAAAGTCCCAATGGTTGGTGCTGTTAGGCGCTTCTATACCAATACCATTTTGAGTGTTCTTTTGTTTTATTTGCAACCTGGAATCGTCGTTAGAAACCAATGGTACTTTCCCAACACCTGCTTCCCCGCCCACGCCTAACACAAGCCTGTAATCTGCTATATTGCTTTCTACAAAATTCAGGCTGTTATTACCCAAAAGAGTCAAATGCCATTTCTCATTGCCGGAATTATTGTACATTTTGAACAAGCGTTGTCCACCGTCTGCTTTTATATTTAGTGGAAAACTAAAGGGGCTTATATCAGGCAAAATGCCAATACCCAGTTTGCCGCCAATGGATAAAATTTTATTATCAAACTCACCATATAACAGCGTATTGGCTGCATCAGAACCAGTATTGCTGATGTACAGTTTGTTGGAACCGCTGTTAAAATAACCAGCCTCGTGTCCAATAAAAACATTCTTATCTCCATTGCTTGTAAAGCCTGCATAAGGGCCAACAGCAGTATTGTAGCTGCCTGCGCTGTTGCCTGCAAGTGTGCTGTCTCCAATAGCTACGTTTGCATTACCGGAAATATTTCCGTACATAGCTTGATACCCGATTGCAGCATTGCCCCATCCATCTGCATTGGCATTTAAAGCATAAGAGCCAACAGCAGTGTTAACCATGCCTGTTGTATTGAAACCCATGGAATAACTTCCCAATGCTGTATTCTGGTAGCCGCTGTTTTGATTGCCAAAAAGACTTTGAAAACCTACGGCTGTATTATCGTTTCCTGATGAATTAGTAAACATTGCCGAAGCACCAATTGCAGTGTTATTATTGCCTGTAACATTCTTTGTAAGTGCACCCATGCCGGCAGCAGTGTTTCCACCGCCACCAGTATTATCTTTTAAGGCCGAATATCCTGTTGCCGTATTATAGCTTCCGGTTGTATTTGAGTACATCGCCTTTTCACCAAACGCAATGTTGAAAAAGCCTGTTGTTGCAGGGTTAAGCGCCTGCTCGCCCAAGCTAATGTTAGCAAAGCTGATAAGCCCTGCCCTTATATTGTTTCGTTTAAAAATTAAATTGACATTATCCGTAGTGCCAATAAAATTTGTTGCGGCATTGGTGCCTGCATTGCCTTTGGTGCTCCAGTCGTTGCTGCCGGTGCTGTTGCCTTTTAGATATACCCATGCACTGCCGTTGGCGTAGGCAAAGGCTGCTGAGTCAGTATTGTAAACCAACAGTCCAGATACAGCAGCCGGAATGCCGTTCATTTGTGTTGTGGTAAGCCGTGGTATCAGCAGGCCTTTGCTGGTGCTGCTAATGTCGAGCATGGCGTTGCCGTTGGGAGTGGGTGTGCCGATGCCTACATTTTGTGCAAATAGAGAATAAGAAATGAGGAATAAGAAATAAGAAAGTATAAACAGCTTTTTCATAACAGATAGCTTTAAGTATTGAAGGAAGAATAAAAAACCGTTAGACAAGGTATGAAAAATATTGACGGCTTATCTTTATTGCATGACAAGGGTTGGATTGATATCAGACACACATGGCTATCTGGATGAAAATGTTTTTGAGCATTTTAAAAATTGTGATGAAGTATGGCATGGCGGGGATTTTGGAGACAACGTTGCAGCTTCGTTGAAGTCGTTAATGCCGTTGAAAACATTGAGGGGCGTGTATGGCAATATTGATGATAATAAAATAAGAAGCGAATTCCCGGAGCAATTGGTTTTTATGTGTGAAGAAGTAAAAGTAATGATAAGGCATATTGGTGGTTACCCTCCAAAATATAATCCTGAAACAAAAAAAGAATTACTCATTCATCAACCTCAAATTTTCATAAGCGGTCATTCTCACATTTTAAAAATTATGTTCGATGACAAACTGCAATGCCTGCACATGAACCCCGGCGCTGCTGGAAAACATGGCTGGCATAAAGTGAGAACAATTGTCCGTTTTGCTATTGATGGAAAAAATATTAAGGATTGCGAAGTGATAGAATTAGGGAAAAGGGTTTAGTAGTTTAGGGAGTTGGGAAATCCCACAACAATTCAAACAATTTACCCATCCAGCAATTTAATTATTTCTTCAATACTGCAGCCACCTGTTGCTTGCGCTGCCTGCTTACGGGCAACTGTGTTTTGTCTTTTAAAACAACTGAACCCTCATTATTGTATTGGTCAATAAAATGTTTATTTACCAAATGCGATTTGTGGATGCGTAAAAAATAATGCTGCAACAAAATCTCCTCATACTCCTTCATTGTTTTTGAGCTTATATGCTTTCTGCCATCGCTTAAAAAAAAGCGGGTGTAGTTGCCTTCGCCTTCAAGCCGCACAATATCTGAAGGAGAAAAAAATACTGCCCCGGCAGTTGTAGGCACAGCCAGTTTAAAATCTTCGTCTTCTTTTTTGCCAAGATTCTTCAATAAGTTATTCAGCAATGCATCAGTCTCTTTTTTCTGCCCTTGTTTTTCTGCAAACCTGTCAATAGCAGAACGCAACTCATCTGCATTCACAGGTTTTAATAAATAATCCAATGCACTAAAGCGGATGGCCCTTATAGCAAACTCATTAAACGCCGTCGTGAAAATAATTTCGAAGTTGATGTTCTTTACTTCATTCAAAAATTCAAAGCCGTTTTTTTCCGGCATCATTATATCGAGGAAAACAAGGTTGGGCTGAAACTGCTGCAACAATGCATGTGCTTCGCCAATACGGGATGCCACCCTTAAATCTTTTATTTCCGGCACATGGCGTTCTATCATTAACTGCAGCACATTGGCGGCCGGCAGTTCATCATCTATTATCAGCGCTTTTATCATGCAATGAAATTACTTAAAAAACAGGTGTTACGAAATAGGAATAACTACGGTAACCTGCGTACCGGAATGACTGGGAAGATCGTTGATAAAAATAGCAGAGCGGTGGTCTTTATTTTGTTCAAGCAATTGCAGCCGTTCTTCCACCAATTGTATGCCTTTTGAAATATGCGGCATCAGCTTTTGCAGCGCTTTCAGTTCTGCAGAGCGCTGCCTGCCAATTCCGTTGTCGGTAATTATTGCATGCAGGTGGTGCTCATCTGGCATAAAGAAATGAACCGTTAGTTTCTTCTCCCCTTCCTTTAATGCCAATCCATGCTTCACAGCATTTTCTACAAATGGCTGCACCAGCATACCAGGCATTTTTAACGCATCTGTTTCAATTTCAGCATCTGCAGTAATACTATATATAAAATCATCTCCCATTCTCAGTTTTTCAATATCAAGATATAGTTGCAGCTGTTCCATTTCTTCTTCCAGCGTAATGTTATTTTGTTCAGAAGTATGCAATACTTTACGCAGCAGCGTGGAAAATTTTGAAATGTACAGATTAGCATTGTCTGTATCATTTTTTAAAGTGAACTGCTGTATGCTGTTCATCGCATTAAAAATAAAATGTGGGTTCATCTGCGCCCTCATGGCTGTAACCTGCCATGTGGCAAGATCTTTATTCAGCTTCAGCACTTCCATTTCCCTTTGTCTTGTATGCTGCTCTGCCTTCATCTTATCGATTTTATCTGCCAGCAGCGAAGCCACGGTAGTTAATATTTGTACATGTCTTTCTGTATAAAAGTTTTTTTGTGAATGCTCACTGTCTATAATACCAATCACAGTTTTATCCTTAATAACAGGCACTGTAATTTCAGAAAGCCTGCTGGCATCATCTACTATATACCTTGGGTCTGCTGATGTGTCATTAATAATTTCCGTTTTACCAGTTTCAGCAACAGCCCCTACTATACCCTTACCAATTGGAATTATAATCGGGTTAATGATTTTATTTTCGTCAGTTGTCTTTGGCCCCCACGCCGCTTTTTGTATCAGCACATTTCGTTCTTTATCCACCATGTATATCACACAATCTTCAAAGCCTAATTTACTGATACAATTCTTTGCAACATCCCACAACATATCATCAATACTATCCTGCTCGTAAATAGAGCTGGCAAAATAATTTATCACCTGTTCTGTTTCCAGCTGGTATTGATAATTGATGGCTTTCAATTTTTCCATCTCTGTTTTTTCGGCTTCTCTTTTTGCAACAGCATTTTCCCTGCGCCTTATTAGTATTGATGCAATAACAGCGGCAAACAATAAAGCCAGCAGCCTGAACCACAACCTTTGCCAGAAGGGTGGAACCACAATTATTTCTATGAATTTTATTTTATCGCTCCATACGCCGCTTGCCCCTGCAGCTTTCACTTTAAAAATATATTTACCAGGTGCCACATTTGTATAAGAAGCATAATTACGGCTGCCTGCCTGTTGCCATTCCTTATCAAAACCCTCCAGCATATATGCATATCGAATAGCATCAGGATAAAAAATTGAAGGTGATACAAAAGAAAAAGAAAAACTATTCTGTCGGTATTCAACCGAAAGCTGCCTGTTATTGTTTAGCGATAAACTGCTGATACTATCCTTATCAAAAATTTTGAAAGAGGTAAGCCATATCTCTGGCATTTCCTGTTGTTTTAATAAAGCAACCGGATCAAATGAAAAGTATTTTTCGACAGCTCCGTGGTAAATGCTTCCGGCTGGTGCCACTTGCATTGGCGCCATTAATGTTTTGGCCGGCAAGCCGTTTTTGTAACTAAAATTTGTAAAGCTTCCTGATAAAGAATTATAGCAGCTCAATCCGCTGCGGCATGTTATCCAAAGTAAACCTTGTTTATCTTTTACAAAACTAAAAACAGTGTTGTGTTGCAAGCCTTCTTTTTCAGTAAAGTGTTTTGCCTGTGCAAGCGTTTTATCATCAACACTTATTTTGAAAACTCCATCGCTGGTGCCGATATAGATAAAGCCTTTACTGTCCTGCTCAAAGGAATACCAAAATGCAGCCGGCATTGAATTATATTTTCCTTGCTGGTTGGTAAAATGAAAAAACTTTTGAGTCTGGGTTTCTAAAACAGTAATGCCGATTCTTGTGGAAAGCCAAATCCTTCCTTTATTATCCTCAAAAATTTTTTCAGCAAACAGGTTATTGGTGAGAATACTGTTGCTGTCTGCTGAGTTATGCAAATATTTTTTTAACTGTTGCCTTGATGCATCTAATTTAATTAGCCCGGCATCACCAGTGGCAATATACAAGTTGTGCTGCCTGTCCTCATGAAAACAATAAATTTTTTGTGCTCCTGTATTTTTTAATAAAGGATAAACATCTACTGCAGAAATTATTTTTTGCTTTGCTTCATCAAAAATTAAAATACCATTTTCATGCGATGCCAGCCAGAGAATATCGTTATGATCACGGAAGATGGCATTGATAATCAGTGTTTGGTTTTTTTCGCTTGCCTGCAAAAATGGATATGACTGAACAATGCCATTATTAAACACATATAAACCATCACCGAAGTAGCTTCCTGCAAATACTTTCGCTTCAGGTGATACAAAAATGGAACGTGTGTACAGTGTTCCAGGTACTTTGTTGTACCTAGAGGGCAGTGTTACAGACTGAAACAATTGAGATGCCTTATTAAATACCCAAATCCCATCATGCTGCGTTGCCATCACCACATTTTTACTATTCGCTGCAAATGCTTTTGCCTGGAACAGGTAAAAATTTGTTTCTAAAAAGTTATCCTTTCTTAAAAAAGAAAAACTGTTTTGCGAAATATTAAATACTGACACTCCGCTGTCCTGTGTAGCCACAAACAAATAATTATCATCATAAAGAAACAGTGCATCAATATTATTGGAAGAGTATGCTGCGGTAGAGTTCCCCGAAAAGATATGTTGTGTAACTTTCCCTGCAGCAATATCCAGTTCCACTAATCCTTTATTTTTTGTGGCTGAATAAATTTTATTATCTACAGTTAGTAATGTGGGCAGCATATTCCCTACTTCGTCTGTTGAAAACCCATAGCTATGCCATTTTTTTACTACACCTGTATTATCGTTATAACTGTACAATCCTGACGATGCAAGCATCCACAAAATATTTTTTGCATTTGCATCTTGCACAGTTTTAATAACACGAAAATTATTTTTTTGCAAGCTGTCAATAAAATCGAACTGTCTTATTTTGCCAGTATTATCAATGGTAAATATGCCGTTTGCAGTACTTACTGCAACAGCATCGTTCCATTTATCAATCGAAAACACAGACTGTAATAAAGCATTTGCATTATACTCAACAAAGCTATCAGCTGCATAAGTGTATTTATACAATCCTTTATCAGCAGTGCCAACCCATACACTGCCGTCATCGCTTTCATACAAAGCTGTAACAGCATCCGACGCAATGGTTTTGCTATTACCGGCTGGTTCAAATCGGTGATAAGCATTACCATCAAAACGAACCAATCCCTGGTTGCAACCGAACCAAAGGAAGCCCTTACTGTCTGGTAAAATTGTCTTTATATCATCATAATTACGGGAACCGGCAAGCGGCACAAAGCGTGGCTGAATACTTTGTGATTGTGCATGTACAAAAAAACATAACGACAAGAAGACATAAAAAAGAAAAAGTCGTTTTATTTTTTTGAAAGGTTGTGCCATTTATGAAGGAATAGTTGCCGGTTAAATGTAACAAATTCCTGCTCACAAATTGCTGCATGGCAATACCCAAATTAAAGTTACCCGTTACCAAAAAAAATACGGGTACTTTTTATTCAATAGTAGAGTTTGTTTATTAACTGGATACTGTCTTACTTTCGTCATCAAATATATCAGGCTGGTGAAATCCGTTTACTCCACCCAGTCGGCAATAAAAATATTGGTATCCCGTGTACCACCATTATTCCGGTTACTGCAAAAAACAATTTGCTTTTCATCGGGGCTAAACATAGGAAATGCATCAAAAGATTTTTCAGCAGAAATTTTTTCCAATTTGCTTCCATCTTCATTTATCAAAAACAAGTTAAAAGGGAAACCACGCTTGCTTTGATGATTGCTTGCAAAAATTATTCTCTTGCTATCGGGCAAATAGGCAGGTGCCCAGTTGGCATTGCCAAAAGATGTCACTTGCTTTACATTGCTTCCATCTGCATTGCAAATAAATACTTCCATATTGGTAGGCGCCACTAAATTTTCGGCCAACAAATCTTTATATTCCTTTACCTCTGTTTCGGTTTTGGGCCGGCTGGCACGCCATATAATTTTTTTTCCATCAGGACTAAACCATGCACCACCATCATAACCTAATGTGTTAGTGATGCGTTTTTCTTTACCCGTTTTTAAATCCATTATGTACAAATCTATATCGCCATCTTTTGTACTGGTATATATCATTTTCTTTCCATCAGGAGAAATGGTGGCTTCTGCATCATAGCCTTTACTACTTGTCAATTGTTTCACAATATTGCCATTTAAATCTGCCATGAAAATATCAAGGCTTTCATATAAAGGCCAAATGTATTTATTGCCATATTTTTTTCTGTCTGGCACCGGTGGGCATGTATCTGCACCCAAATGTGTGCTTGCATAAATGACATGTTTACCATCTTTTAAAAATGCGCCGCAGGTGGTTCTGCCTTTTCCACTGCTTACTAATTTAGGCTCAAATTTTTCTCCTGCCTGTGTTGGTATTTTTCCAATAAACATCTGGTCGCACATAATACCCTCTTTAGGATTGGTACGCTGAAAAATGAGCCATTGGCCATCGAAACTAAAATATGCTTCTGCATTATCGCCGCCAAAGGTGAGTTGGCGTACATTAGCAAAATGCTTTTCGGATGGATAATGTATTGTATCATTACTAGCGGTATTGCCATGCTGTGCATTTGCTGCAAATGCCAGTGATATAAAACCAAAAACTAAAAATATTTTACCCATAATCATTTTTTCTGGCGCAAAGGTAACCGCCCGTTGAATGAAGTATTGTAATAATTTTGTCAGCAAACTTGGTGTAAGCCATTATTTTTGCATTCTATATACAATGAATAAATTTATCAGCCTCATTTTCGCTGCTGCCTTAATTGCTGCCTGCAACAACAGTAATAATAACAGCAATCCAGATATGCCCGAAAAGGAAAAACAACTAAGGGAACAAATAAGCCAATACCCAGACTCTCTTGTATTAAAGGAAAACCTTGTTCAATACTTTAGAGACAATGGCAATTACAGCCAGGCTATTGCTGAAACTGATAAAGCCCTTGTGAAAGACAGCGCCAGTGAGAGGCTGTTATACATGAAAGCTACCCTATACAGCGAAAATGACGACACACTAAATGCTATTAAAGCATGGGAAAGATTGATAAAAGTGAGGCCCGACCCTGAATACCTGATGTCGCTGGGAACACTGTATGCATTTTCAAAAGATCCGCTGGCGCTTGCCATGGGAGATTTACTGATGAGTCCCGCCGGTGGCAATGCTCAGTACCAGGGCCTTTTTATCAAAGGGCTTTATTGTAATAGCATTGGCGATAAAAAAAATGCAGTTGTTTTTTTTGATAACTGTATTTCTATTGACTATACCAATGTGATGGCTTACCGTGAAAAAGCCATTGCAGAATATGATTTAGGTCAGTATGTTGACGCTCTTAAAACACTGGAACTTGCCCTTGCGCTAAAAAAAGATTATGACGAAGCATATTATTGGGCAGGACGCTGCTATGAAAAGCTTGGCAAAAAAGAAGAAGCTGTAGAAAATTACAAAATGGCGTTGCAATTATCTCCCGATTATGTTGAAGCAAAAGATGCATTGGGAAAAATGGGAGTAGTGCAGTAGGCAATAGCGCAAGAAGAATCAAACAATAAAAAATCATAAATCATCACCATGCCAATCATCGCTCCATCATTACTCTCCGCTAACTTTCTAGATCTGAAAAAAGACTGCGATATGCTGAATGCAAGTGAGGCCGATTGGTTTCATTTGGATGTGATGGATGGAAGATTTGTACCCAACATTTCTTTTGGGCCGATGCTGGTGGAATTTTTCAGAAAGGCAACCACAAAAATTTGCGACGTGCATTTGATGATTGAAGAACCGGAAAAATATGCCGAAGCTTTTAAAAAAGCCGGTGCAGATATATTAACTGTACACTACGAAGCCTGCCCACACCTGCACAGGAACATACAGCAAATAAAAACACTTGGCATGAAAGCTGGTGTTGCCATTAACCCTCACACAAATGTTGAATTGCTTAGCAATGTTATAAAAGATATTGATCTTGTGTGTTTGATGAGTGTGAATCCCGGCTTTGGTGGCCAGTCGTTTATACCAAACACTATAAAAAAAATAAGAGACTTACGGCAACTGGCAGCCCAGCAGAAAGCAGCTGTAAAAATTGAAATTGACGGTGGCATTACTTTAGAGAATGCAAAACAAATTGTGGATGCAGGCGCTGATGTGCTGGTGGCAGGCAATACCGTTTTCAAAAGTGCTGACCCTATTGATACAATTGCACAACTTAAAGCCATTTAATAAATATCTTTCCCAACCGGCAAATCAAAAGTTTCTGTTCCAAATACTGATGAAAGCGCTGTAGCTGCTACCCTTCGATTCGTGTGTATTTTCGGGATTGTGTGACCATGAAATATGCTACTTATCATTTTACCGTGCCTTGTCTTTATATGGCCCTGGGGCAAATGAAACTTATCTAGTTATTAATGCCAGAGATAGATATGAAAGCCATGCGGATACTTACATTAATTTCTTTTATTTTACAATCATAGAGCACTAACAGACAAAACCTGTTAAGGATAAGCAATCAATAAATTTTAAGCTGTAAATTGAATGCATAAAATACATTAATACAACAGAGAAGTGCTTATGACAAATGATAATAACACAATATCACAACCATCCGCTTTTCAGAACAACAAAGAAAGCACACTTCTGCTTTTAAAAATATTAGCCTTATTTTGGTTAATAGCTAAAGCGCTTAGCTGGAAGGTATGGACAAAAGAAAGATTATTTCCGTTGGCCCCTATATTTGATTGGCTTAGCTGGCCTTCGTGGTTTCATTTTTCATTATTTATTTTATCTATTGCCCTTTTGCTATTAATGCTGTTCAAGCCATTGAATAAAACAATTCTTACTTGCCTCTTCATTACGGAATTAATTTCTTGTGCAGGCGATCAAAACCGTTGGCAACCCTGGGAGTACCAGTATATATTCACGCTTTTTGTTTGTATAGTTAATCAAAAAGATTATCAAAAAATAATTACTTGTATCATTATCATAATGGCAGGCACCTACCTGTATAGCGGGCTGGGAAAATTAAACGAAGCATATCTTGTACTGGCCTGGGACAATTTATTTTTTAAATACCTTTTCAGGGTTCCTGAAAATTTAATTCGGCATGAAGGCTTCCTTCATAAACTTGGGTATATCACTGCCTTTATTGAAGTAGCGCTTGCTGCAGGCATACTGTTTCCTAAAACAAAAAAAATTGCTGCCATATTCCTTATTGGTATGCACTTAATCATACTGTTGGCCATTGGTCCCTGGGGAAGAAATTACAACCTCATTGTATGGCCCTGGAATATACTGATGGCAATTTTTCTTTATGTCATTTTTATGCAAAAAGGGATTACCACAGTATCGCTAAAGGAAATATGGCCCGGCTGGAATAAACTTGTGTTGATATGTTGGTTTGTTTTACCGGCATTTAATTATGCAGGCCTATGGGATAATTTTCTTTCCTCAAGGCTTTACTCTGCCAACCTTCCGCTAATGGCTTTGTGTATAAAAGACGGAGCGGAAAAGGAGAAGCTAAAACCTTATTTTGTCAAAATATCCCAAAAAGCTGTTTGCGATGGGCAAGCGTTTGTAGATCTGCAAACATGGGCTATAATGGAAATGCATGTGCCGCCATACCCTGAGGTAAGGGTGTACAAAAAAATTGAAACCGAATGGAGAAAGAACAATAACAACAGTAATACCATTATTCTTTTTTACCGGATAGTAAACTATACTGAAGTTGAAACAATTCCTAAAGACAGATAAGAGCCAGATAACATAAAAAAATTTCAAGTTGCCTTTTTTGCAATTATTTTTTGCACAATAGTTTTTACAGAAACTATGTTGAGCGGAAACTCAAGAAGCACATGCAACAGGCTTAGAAAAAACAAAGTGAGCAACCCGATTTTATAATCGTAATAGTACAAGCTCACCGAAAGGAGCCAAACTACTATCACAGCGATCAATTTTTTCTTTGATACATTCCTATGCCAGCCAATGATAGAAGTTTTGGAAAACCAGTTGAGGTAATGATAAGTATATGCAAACGCAACAAATACCTGTATTTTGATACCAGCTACGGAGAGTAAATAAAATTGTCCGTCATCATCACGCAAATGAAAAATATCAGCAATGTGGGTTGTTACAGTACTAAAGTCAGTGGCCGTATATGATGACTTTACATTTTCAGACAACTGGTACATATCAGGGTTAACCCGGGCCAGCATGATAATAAACGGGCATAGCACCAATGCTATTATTGCAAATACGCCAGCACCAGTTCTTTTTGAAAGTGTGCCGAAAATCATAAACAACATTGTAAAAAGATACACATGAATAATGGTTGGAATAAAAACACTCACCATTATTACCGAAAAGGGTACATTTTTTATTACCAGAATACTTAACAGCACTGCACCAACGAGGAAAAGCAGGATATGCCACCATTTTTTTAAATAAATAAGCCCAATAGAAAAAATAAAGGAAATGAAAATAAAATAGCTGCCGAGGTTACTTGAAACTGACTTTATTTGTGAGCCTATGGAAGTTTGTATAAAACTATCAAAAAAAGGAAGGCGCAGTAAAAAAGGGATGGAAACAAAAAAAGCAAATGCTACTAAAAGCACTACAAAAGTTTTGTTCTTTACAAAATACTTTTTCTCATTCAACCAGTTTATTTCGGTGAGATAGTGAAGTGGCCCAAGTACTGCATAGGAAAACAGGAATAACTCAAAGGGTATTTTAAAAGCCAGCAACAGCGAAACAAAAATTAAAATAACATTCAGTATGTCTATTTTTTTTGTATCCATAATTTTATTCGCTTATGAAAAATGAAGCCGCAGGCTTATTTACAAATATAAAACTAAAGCTGTGTGTTTAAAAAGTCCGTTATACTTTTCGCTGCATTAGCCGACGCATTTCCTCCCCTAACCAGCAATTCCTTTAACAGGGTATAATCATTTTTTAACTGTTGCTGCCTTGCCGGGTCTGACAAAATCATTTCCAGTTCGCTTGTAATATTTTCAACAGTAAGTTCGTCCTGTATCAGTTCTTTCACCACTTCCTTATCCATTATTAAATTTACAAGGGAGATGTATTTTATCTTGATAAGCCGCTTTGCTATTTGATATGATATATTACTCCCTTTGTAACAAACCACTTCCGGAACACCAAACAAAGCGGTTTCAAGCGTGGCAGTGCCGCTGGTAACCAATGCTGCTTTTGCTTCGCTAAGCAACTGATATGTTTTATTTATCACAAACGAAGCATTTGAATAAGGCGCCAGCAGTTCATTGTAAAAGCTTTCATCAATACCAGGTGCTTTGGCAATTACAAAATGATACTGCGGAAAATTTTCAGATGCTTGCAGCATCAGGGGAAGTTTTTTTAATATCTCCTGCTTGCGGCTGCCTGGCAATAGCGCTATAATATTTTTACCGGGAAATAATTTTTGTGCCGGTAAAAAACTATCAATCACATTCACCAGGGGGTGGCCGACATATTCCACATCAAAATCCCATTTTTTATAAAAGTCTTTTTCAAAGGGAAGTATCACCAGCATTTTGTCTACATCTCTTTTTATAGCCTTTACCCTTCCTTCTTTCCATGCCCATACCTGCGGAGAGATATAATAAATTACTTTAAGCCCGTGCTGCTTTGCCCATTTGGCAATGCGTAAATTAAAACCAGGATAATCAACCAGGATTATGGCATCAGGCTTGTACGCAAGAATATCCTTTTTACAAAAATCAAGATTTCGTAAGATTGTTTTCAGGTTTTTCAAAACCTCCACAAAACCCATAAATGCAAGATCACGGTAATGCTTCACCAATACTGCACCAGTTTGCTGCATTTTATCTCCGCCCCAACAGCGAAAATCAGTAGTACTATCAAGTAACTTAATTTCTTTTATCAAATTGCTGCCATGCAAATCGCCACTTGCTTCCCCTGCTATTATATAATATTTCATTCCTGGTTAATGTGCTGCAATTTATATCAAATCACAATAAACAGTTTGCAAATAAAAGGGCCGCCATTAATGGCGGCCCGGCTTGCTTATTCTTAACCTGAAACCCAAATCCTTTAGGAGGCTGTTTTTGCTTCTCTTAATTTCTTCCTGTTCTTTTTCTCTGCCTTATTTCTCATTTTTATCTCTTTCATTTTTTTCTTTTGCTCATCATTCAACAATGACTTCACTTTATCGTGTTGCTCCTTTCTCAATGCCTTTAACTGTTCTTTTTTTTGCTCCTCTGATAATTTACTGTCATTTTTAATGGCTTTTGCTTTTTCTTTATTGGCTGCCCTTAGTTCTTTCAATTGTGCTTTTTGCTCCTCATTCAGGTTTAGTTGCTGCATCATTTCCTTTTTGTCATGCTTTCTCTTTTTGTGAAACTCTTTTCTTTCTGCTTTTTCAATTCCTGTTTTTTCATCTTCTTTTACCTGGGCAAATGTAAACTGACCAATAGCACTTACTGCCAGTATTAAAAAAATCTTTTTCATTGAATTTGATATTTTATGTGTTTAAAATGTTTTTCACTGCTCAAATAGATATAGTATGGTGCCAAAAGTTTAAAGGCAAAAAAAATAAAAAAATCCTTTAACAGTCTTTTAATTTATTTTAAGAAATCTTCCTTACAATATGCATTAAATCAAAAGGCGCTTCCTATAAAAGAAGCGCCTTTGGTTAATTAAATAATTCTATTGTTTTATTCTATTATCACAGTTTCTGTAATTGTCTTATCTCCACCATTTCTCAAATGCAAATTGTAAATACCCTTAACTACTTGTGCCGGCAATTTTACCTGCTGGTTGCTGCCATTATTTTGCAACATTGCTTTGTAGATTATTTGCCCGGCGATATTTACCAAACTTATTTCATAAACACCTTGTGGCTCATCATTAAAATTGATATTTAAAGTATTATTGATTACAGGATTAGGCAGAACAGAAACAACGCTTCTTTTGTTCGTCATTACTTTTACAATACTGCTGTATTTATTACTGCCATTGGTTTCCACTGCTCTTACACGATAGAAGTTTGTTACACTCGTTATATTTTCATCCATCCAGTTGTAAACAGAAGTATTTGCAGCATTTATAGAACCAACTTTTGTAAAGTTGCTGCCATCTGTAGATTTTTCCACTTCGTATTTTACAATATTCAGTTCGTTGGCTACTTTCCATTCTACAGCTATATTTTTACCAGAGTGTGCCGCTTTGATATTTAGAAAATTTACCGGTACCACACCTGCTGTATTGAATATTATCCTGAACCTGTCTGCTGCCCTTGATGCCGCATTGGCATCAGCAGTAAACGTGTATGAATTCATGGTTGTTAAATCAAGCGCTGTGCTGGTGTTGGTATATTTATCCTCAAGAATACCGGTTGTTAATAGTGGGTCTGCATTTTGCAATTGTATATCCAGCCGGTAAGATATTTGCCTGATATTACTCATGTCAAAAAACATCGTATCATTTTGCGACAAAACACTTCTTTTCTCAACCACTAAAGAAACTGCATCACGGAGCAACCCAAAGTTTTCCCTGAAGTTGGGGCTCTTTCTTACATCTTCTATATCTACTGCATCGCTATATACATCATTAAAAAATGTAAGCCCGCCATCAACCATATCGGTACTGGTGGGGTTAATTGCATATAAATTGAATAATAATCTTTGCTGCCCGGTTAAAATGTCGGATGGCCTGTAAGAATTATTACTGCTGCTGCTGGTTTTGCAGGCTTCTGTAACCTGCGCCGTACTGCCTGCAGTGCCTTGTATAAAGAAGGCTGCACCACTTTCAATAAAATTTTGCACAGAACCATTGGCGCCATAGCTGCCTCCGCCTGGTGATACTACATAGTTTGAACCATTCCAGGTAAAAGTTTGATATCCGCCTACACCGTAGCCGCCTCCCATTTTAGAATCCCATACCTGGTATGCATTGCTGATGCCAGACCTTACAATATTAGCCATCGCAATTCTTGAGGGATACGGGTTACGAACTAATGCCCATCCACTGGTGCCCGTAGCTACTGCTGCCTGATCGCCTGTAAACAATGTACCTCTGCTACGTAATACTGTAGACGTAGTAGCAGGAGATATACTGCCAGTGTTAAACTGGTTTGGACTCCTATCGCCACGAACGAAAATAAAATAAGCATGTACAGAATCGAGTGCCGTTCCTGTCCAGGGAACTGCATCAAGGTTATCAGTTGTTTTATTGTAACTATACAAGGATGCTGCTGCAGACAGGGTATCGAAACCAAGCGCTTGTACTGCTGCAAGGTTAGCTCCATTCTTTGATAACATAGTACCAAAGCCTGGGTTGCCATTAGCAAGCGGAGACTGATTTTCCTGCCATGCCTGTTTGATTGTTTGACCACTGGTTGTACTTGCAAGTAACCTCCATGATTTATTACTGTTCTGCGGTATAAATCTTTCCACAGTTACATTACCTGTAATATAGCCGCCTGTAGTTCTTCCTGCAGCTATACGTGCCGTACCATTACTGCTTGACTTAATAGTTAAGAAACCAGCGGATGCCAGTGTAGCTGTTCCGGTAACTGTAAGTACACCTTCGCTGCTGACACCATCATAAGCAGTAATATTCAACGCATTGCCAAGTGTGGCTGTAGCGCCCGTATTTAAAGTAAAGTTCTTTAAAAAATTGTTTGTACCACCAGATGTAAAATATAAGGTACCGGCTGTACCGCCTATGGTCAGGTTTGAAGTATTAGAGCCAGTGAGTGTACCTGTACCTGAAACTGCAGCATTTAATGTAAGTGTGTTAGCACCGATTATGTATGCTCCACCGGCCGTAGTTGTAAAAGTTCCATTTACCGTTACAGAACCACTGCCAGTTTGATTTCCACTGGTGTTACTCAAAGTAAGGTTATTATAAGTGCCAGGCATTACTGTTTGACCACCTGCTGTTGTATTGTACTGAATGGTGCCACTCCATGTTTTGCCAGTTGGTATTGGTGTGGCGCTTGTGTTTTGTGTTTGAATAATTCCGGCATTACTTATTGTTGCCAATGTACCTAACAACTGATTTGTTCCCATATTCAGTGTGCCGCCTGTAGTGGTGGTTAAAGTTCCGTTCACCGTTATATTCCCACCTGTAGTATTCGTTCCACTGGTATTATTAAGCTTAAGATTATTGTAAGTTGTAGAAGAAACTACCTGGGAACCGGTTAACACAGTATATTCAACTGTAAGACTTGTTAAAGTCTTTGTGGAATGTGTGTATTGTGATAAAAAATCAGCAGTGGCCGCTGTTCTGTTCACTTGTACAGTACCTGAACCATTGAGTGTACCAGTACCACTCATTACTTGTGTGGCTGCACCGGGCGTTAATGTGCCATCAACAGTTAAAACTCCGGGGGTATTTACAATAATTGCATTAGTTGATGTAACTGTTGCCCCGTTTGATATAGTAACACCTCCTGTTATAGCAGTAGTTGGCAAACCACTACCTGTAGCTTGAGTAGTTCCATTATATATATAAGTACCGGATGTATTAAATGTTCTTATTGCAGTTTGAATATTTCCTGTAGAACCCGAACTTGTAATACCAGCAGATGAACCTATGCCAAGTGTACCATTATTAATAAACTGTGCGTTTGCTGAGCTTACTACATTAAAAGTGCCGCAGTTCAACCTTCCTCCACTATTTATAGTAAACACAGCATTAGTACCGCCGCTTCCATAATAATTAAACTGTCCATTGAGTGTGCAAACGCTACCGCTTGCAATAATAAAATCCATCCATCTAATTTCTGTACCACCATTAGACTGCATAGTTACATTTGAGCCACTCATAGTAAAGCGCCCATTTTCTGTATTTCCATTGGTAATCATATTACCAGCTGTCTTAGAAAAATTACCACCCAGAGCAATATAACTGTGGCCATTACCAGAACCAAATTCCACATCAATTGCACCAGATTGAGTATAATCACCAGATATTGTAAAGTTCCTGTCAGTATTACTTGTATTAAAAAAAACAAACCCCGACCCACTTGTTCCGGTGGCTGTAATTGTAAGACTACCGGCAATCGTCATACCTGCTGCAAATGTTACATCGTTTGTGCCCTTTGCGCCACTTATGATAATGTTGCCCCAGGTTTCATTTGGAATTGTTTGTGCAGATGTTGACGCAAAGTTTACAGTACTTGTTGCGGCAAGGGTTCCAAAACTGATATTAGTGATAGAACCAGTTGTTGTAAGTGTTAACGTGGCATTTGCCGATACATCTACCGAAGCATTCAATACATAATTACTGCCCACAGTAAAATTACAGGCATTGGTGCCATTGCCAACAATAATTTTAGAGTTGGTACCAGAAACAGTCCAGTTGCCATTTACAGTAGGTGTGGCATTATTCCTGATGTTAAACACCTGGTTATTTGCAGTAAAGTTTGATGGCGCACCTCCGCTGCCATCTGTATTTGTACCCCAACTGGCAGTTGAATTAAGATTACCAGTTGATTTGGAATAATAATTTGTTTGTCCTGAGGATGCCTGAATAAAAAAGAAACAGGCAACAACTGTTGCACAAATTACTTTTCCTATCCATAGATGATTTTTGTTTTCGCTTTTCAGCAACGATATACCATCTGAATGCGATGGCGTATTCGCATTGGTACAATTTAGAACTTTCATATTCATGATGTTTTAAGTTAACTCTGTGTTTATTTAGTGTTTGTTAAATGAATCTTCAAAATGCCTATTTAATAAAAACTTTTACTGGAATTGATGTTTCACCGTTTCCTGTTACAAGCACTTCATACATTCCTGCCGTTAAAGCCGATGGCAACACCAGGCTGTATGGCATATCACTACCATTACATTCTACTGCATTTTTAAATACAAGCTGGCCGTTAGCGCTAAATAGCTGTACAGTATATCTTCCCTTTAGTTGCTTTGCAAAACGAACTTTCAACACACCATTATCAATAAGGGTTGATATCACTGCAACGCCTTCAATTTGTTTTGCCTTCGCTGCTTTGGCAATGGTGGAATATTTAAATGTTCCATCCCTGTCAACAGCTTTTATTCGATAGAAATATGTTTGCTGCAATACATTTTCGTCAGACCATGAATAGTCTGCATTGCTGTTTATCATGCTGGCTGGTGCCGATGTAATTTTGCTGAATTGAGTGCCGTCATTAGAACGTTCCACTTCATAATGGGAAATGTTAACCTGGTTTGCCACCTTCCAGTCAACAACTACTTTATTACTGTATCTCACGGCTTGAATCGACTTAAATGACACCGGTACCACACCTGCTGTATTGAATATTATCCTGAACCTGTCTGCTGCCCTTGATGCCGCATTGGCATCAGCAGTAAACGTGTATGAATTCATGGTTGTTAAATCAAGCGCTGTGCTGGTGTTGGTATATTTATCCTCAAGAATACCGGTTGTTAATAGTGGGTCTGCATTTTGCAATTGTATATCCAGCCGGTAAGATATTTGCCTGATATTACTCATGTCAAAAAACATCGTATCATTTTGCGACAAAACACTTCTTTTCTCAACCACTAAAGAAACTGCATCACGGAGCAACCCAAAGTTTTCCCTGAAGTTGGGGCTCTTTCTTACATCTTCTATATCTACTGCATCGCTATATACATCATTAAAAAATGTAAGCCCGCCATCAACCATATCGGTACTGGTGGGGTTAATTGCATATAAATTGAATAATAATCTTTGCTGCCCGGTTAAAATGTCGGATGGCCTGTAAGAATTATTACTGCTGCTGCTGGTTTTGCAGGCTTCTGTAACCTGCGCCGTACTGCCTGCAGTGCCTTGTATAAAGAAGGCTGCACCACTTTCAATAAAATTTTGCACAGAACCATTGGCGCCATAGCTGCCTCCGCCTGGTGATACTACATAGTTTGAACCACTCTTTGTAAAAGTTTGATATCCGCCTACACCATAACCACCACTTAATTTGGAGTCCCACACCTGGTATGCATCTACCAACAGTCCGCCCCTCACAATATTCCTCATATCAATCCTTGATGGATATGGATTACGAACCAATGCCCATCCACTGGTGCCCGTAGCTACTGCTGGCTGGTTACCGAGAAACAATGTACCCTTACTTCGTAATACTGTACTTGTAGTAGGTGCTGAAACACTGCCGGCATTAAACTGCCCGGGACTTCTGTCGCCACGAACAAACAGGAAATAACCTTGCTGAGAATTAATATTAGTCGTTAATGTATTAGCCACTGTCATTAAGTTATCGGTTGCAGGATCATAATAATAGAGTGATACCCCTGCAGATACCGTATCGAAGCCAAGTACCTGCACGGCAGCTGCATTAGCACCGCTCTTTGAAATCATAGTACCGTAACCACTTTTTGGGTTACTCATACTACCAACAACCCCCTCTTGCCAGGCTGCATTAATTGTTTGGCCACTTGTATTACTGGCCAGCAGCCTCCAACCTTTGGATGCATTGCGTGGAATATATCTTTCTACTGTAACTGCACCGGTAATATAACCACCTGCAGTATTACCCTGTGCAATCCTTGCAGTGCCATTTTCATTTGATTTTAATGTGAGGAAGCCTCCGCTTGTAAGTACTCCACTGCCTACAACAGTTAACACTCCTTCGCCTGAGCCATAAGGGCAACTACATGCGGCAATATTCAATGAAGTACGCAATGTTGCTGTAGCAGCATTTTTTATCGTCAGGTTATTAAGATAATCGTTTGTACCACCGCTGGCAAAATACAGGTTCACATTACTGCTTCCAATAGCAAGACCAGAAGAAACCGAACCTGCAATAAAGCCTGAACCCCTTGTTATTGCACCATTTACAGTAAGCAGATTAGCGCCTATTGATATATTACCCCTGGTAAGCGTAAGAACATTTACCACCGTTTTATCACCATTAATAAAAAGATTGTTTGAAGCAGATGCCAGGTTTATATTAACATTGGAAGGAACACCGGTTCCAACCGCCGTACCATTATTCCATTCACTGCCAGTACTCATATCTCCAGAAGCATAAATGAGTGTACTGCCTGTCATATACACAGGACTGTTAGTAACTACTGAACCACCGCTATTTACTTGTAGTGTTGTACGTATGGTTGTAGCTGTACCAAAATTAACAGCACCTGCTACAGTTACAGTAGGAATGGTAACTGTACCAGTAACAGTACCGCTTCCTGCAAAAGCAAGAGGCCCCGCTGTTGTATGAAAATTACCACCTGCCCCAACAAGAATACCTCCATTAGGTATGGTAAGCTGTTTCGAATTCAGGTTTAAAAGTCCGGCCTGTAGTTTTAATGAATTTACAACAGATGTAATTGCAACGGCAGCGGTTAATGCAACCCTGTTAGCATTTGCACCGCCAGTATTATTTATAGTCAATGTGCGTATGGAAGCTGGCAGCCCATTACCTGTTGACTGATTAGCAGTACCGGTATAAACATAATTAGCGCCTGCTGAGTATGTTCTTGTTGTTGTTCTTATATTACCAGAATTAGTACCTGACGCCGCAATGCCACCACCAGAACCAATGCCTAATGTTGCATTGTCAGAAAGTATAAATTTACCTGTACCTGAAATGGTGTTTGTTCTGGTATTGAGCGTTCCTTTTACTGTAAATATCGTAGTAGATCCTGTAACAGTAATGCTTCTTGAAAGATTAACAATAGTGCCGACGCTTACCTCCATTAGCTGTCCATTGCTCAAAGCAAAGCCTCCGCCTCCTCCATAAATATTTTGTGTAGCTCCATTAAAGTAAAACGTACCGCCATTTCCGGTAAGGTTCAATCTTGCACCTCTTGCTACGTTGATGTTACCGCTGATATAGCAAGAAGTTGTCATTCCTATATTAACAGTTCCTCTCAGTATCCTTAAACTGTCTGCAGTAAAGCCCAATGTTCCTGTTTGGTCAGCCGTACCGGCACCATTAAATTCAATTATCCCATATGCCCTTCCATTAAGTTCTACGCCACCACCTGCAGATTGCAATGTTCTAAACAAACTACCTGGTTTGAAAATTACTTTAGACAAAGGTGCTGCTAACCCAAAAGGTGCATTACCTGCTTCGGAAGCATATACGGTACCTGCGGAAAAAATAACAGTACCTGCTGTACCTGTATTTCCAAAAGCATTGCCGGTAAAGCCAGTTGAAGCCGTGAATACAGCTGGGTTGCTGAAAGTAACAGCACCTGCATCTACGGCAAGTAATTGATGTGCCGCATTGCTTAAAGTAATATTTCCATTTATCAGGGCTTTGGCGCCAGCAGCAACACTTATTATGCTTTGCCTGTTACCTGCCAGGTTTAACTGGCTTCCAGAAGATATTGTAAGGTCATTTGCTGCACTGCCATTTGCGATGCTAAGTGTGTACACAGCATTTGGGTTGGGTGTTGTGATTGTTACACTTGTATTATTGCTTACCTGCAGACCACTTATGGTTTGCGAAGGCAGGTTTGTAACAGTGGTTATTGTACCTGATGTCCCGTTTCCGTTAAACAAAAGTATATCTGTTGTAGCAGGAGTATTACGTGCTGGTGTCCAGTTAGCTGCATCGGTAAATGATGCAGAGCCTGTTTTGTTCCATACATAAGTTACCTGTGCTGTTGCCACATTTGCAAAAAGATTAAGTAAACAAAACAGTGTTGCAAAGCCGAGCACTTTTTTAGCACTTTGCCTGCACGCAATTTTGTTACAAGAAGACACCCAAACGATGCCATACAATGAGTTTTTCATCGGTATAAATTTAGTTTTGGTCTTCAGGGGGTAGTGCCTTTCTGGCTGCGGAATAAAAACTATAGTTGTACGTAATTTCCTATACTCGGGCATAATATGCCCTTGTATAACTGCTGTATAACGAAAAAAAATGAAGTTTATTTTAATCTTAATTAATTGAAATTGCTAATGCTGAGACATCGATACGGATTAATACAAAAAACCCGGCCACTAAAGTGAACCGGGAATTTTACGATTGCTTGCCAGCTATTTGAATACTATACTTTCTTATCTCAGGAACAACATTTCCCTGTATTTAGGTAATGTCCAGTAAGTATCATCCAGTACCAATTCCAGTTTATCAACATGATAACGGATTTCATCAAAATATTTACCTTTTACCTCATCGCAGTACGCAATGGCTTTTTCTCTTGTATCGCTGATGTCGTTTGCTTTTTTCCTTGCTTCTATCATTGCTTTTACACCTGCACCCATTGCAGTAATATGCTTGCTTATATCCTGCACAATAGCCAACTGGCTGCCATAAGCACTTTCATCAAGTCCTGCTTCTTTAAGCCCTTTAATGTTTTCTATCAGCACATTTTGATATTTAACTGCTGAAGGAAGAATAACTGAAGTTGCCAATTCACCCATTATCCTTGCCTCAATCTGTACTTTTTTGATGTATGCTTCCAGCATAATTTCATGTCTTGCTTCCAGCTCAGCATGGTTGTACACTTCCAACCCTTCAAACAAATGCTTTGCTTTGTCAGTAATATAGGCATCTAATGCAAGTGGAGTTGTTTTTACATTTGGCAGTCCACGCTTTGCAGCTTCAGCAGCCCATTCTTCGCTATAGCCATCACCTTCAAACAAAACTTTCTTGCTCTCAACGATATACTTCTGTATCACCTGCATTATAGCTATCTCTTTCTTATCGCCTTTGTCAATTAAAGCGTCTACATCTTTTTTAAATGTCTTTAATGTATCCGCAACAATAGTATTCAATACTGTCATTGCATTAGCACAGTTAGCAGCAGATCCTACGGCACGGAATTCAAATTTATTACCCGTGAAAGCAAAAGGAGAAGTACGGTTACGGTCTGTGTTATCCAGCATCAATTCCGGAATCGTTTTATGAATATCCAGTTTCAGCATTGCTTCGTCCTGTTCATCAAACTTATCACCCACTCTAGATTCCACCTGGTTCAACACATCAGTCAAAAATTTACCAATGAAAATTGAAATAATTGCAGGT
>CAZBTD010000052.1:0-22545 GCA_964494815.1 uncultured Ferruginibacter sp.
CTGGCAAGCAGCAAATTACTTATACCAACAATTCGCCGGATACCTTGCGTAAAATCTTTGTCCATCTTTTCTGGAATGCTTTTAAGCCAGGCAGTATGACGGATATCACACAACAAATGGCCGATCAAATAACTCTTGGCAGTAATGCAAAGGGGGAACGGCTTACAGATGTTGACCGGCGCTTTAAGAAAAAAATTTATGAAATGACAGCAGATGAAGAAGGTTGGTGTCATGTAACAAACTTTTCAGTAAATGGCCAAAAGCAAAAAATAAAAGAATACGAAACTGTTTTAATGGTTGAACTCAGCAAGCCCATTTTACCAAAAGCAACAGTGCAAATACAAACCAGCTTTGAAAGCCAGGTGCCAAAACTGTCGAGAAGAAGTGGAAGGGATAATGCGGAAGGCGTAAGGTACAGTATGGGCCAATGGTATCCCAAAATTGTTGAGTATGATAAATTGGGATGGAATGCTGATGACTATGTAGCTCGTGAGTTTTATGGAGTGTGGGGTGATTATGATGTAAAGCTTACATTAGATAAAACTTATAAAGTAGGAGCTACCGGCGAGTTGAAAAATGCTGGAGCTATTGGATGGGGCTATGATAAAGAGGGAACAGCTTTAAAAGAAATTGCATCTGCAAAACGAACCTGGAATTTTGTTGGAAAAAATATACACGACTTTGTATGGAGTGCTGACCCGGCATATAAACACATTACCCGTAAAGTTACAAACGGCCCATTGCTTCATTTTATTTACAAAGATGATCCTGTAATAGAAAAACTTTGGCAGACCACTGCTGATACCTGTGCGATGGTATTTCCTTATTTATCCACGACATTTGGCATGTATGCATATCCGGTTTATTCTGTGCTGCATGGAGGAGGTGGTGGTACAGAGTATCCAATGGCTACGCTAACAAGAAATGGAAATTTAGAAACCGCTATTCATGAAATATGCCATAGCTGGTACCAAATGATGCTTGGCAGCAATGAAAATTTATATGCCTGGATGGACGAAGGGTTTGCAAACTATGCTGAGGCAAAAGCATTAGCTTGGTTGCGCCAGCAGGATTTTTTCAAAGATATTTCTGAATATGATTCTTATGCAAACCTTGCCCGTAGCCCATTTGATGAACCTATGTGTACACATGCGAATTTTTTTCTTACCAATTTTGCTTACAATACTAATTCGTATTCAAAAGGAAAATTGTTTTTACTGCAATTGGGATACATAACCGGGGAAAGAACACTGGAAAAAATAATGCTTGACTATTATAATCGCTGGGCTTTTAAGCATCCAACTCCGGATGATTTTATAAAAGTGGCAGAAAATACCAGCGGTATGCAGCTGCAATGGTATAAGCAATACATGCTGAATACAACAAAAACTATTGATTATAAAATTGACAGTCTTTGGGAAGAAAATGGCGAAACAAAAGTGAGACTGAAAAAAATAGGAGAAATGCCAATGCCCATTGATCTGCAAATAAAATTTAAAGATGGTAATATTGTAACGCATTACATTCCACTCAACATGATGTATGGTACTAAATTGAAGGAGGATAATATGAAAACTTTTATTACGCATGAACCTTGGTTGTGGATGTTGCCAACTTATACGGTTTCATTTAAAGAAAGGTTGACTACGGTTTCAAAAGTAGAGATTGATGCCAGCGGCAGAATGGCCGATATGAACAGGAAGAATAATGTACTGGACTTAAAATGGTAAGGTTAAAACTATAACAATTGAATACACAAATAAGAAGAGTTGAATTAAAGGATGCGGAAGTACTATCAGAACTAAGTAAAAAAACTTTTTACGATACGTTTACAGGCACTTGTACGGAACAGGACATGCAGCAATTTTTAGACGAATACTTTAATGTTGAAGTGGTGAATAAGGAATTGTCTGATGTAAACGATTTTTATTTTTTCATAGAAGTGGATGGAGTACCTGCAGGCTATCTGCGATTGAAGGAAGATTACAGCAACTTTGATTTAATGAAGCAATGGAAAGCACTTGAACTAAAACGTATTTATGTGGATACACCATTTCATGGAAAAGGATTGGCACAGCAATTAATTGCGTTTGCAGAAAATTTTACCAGGGAACATCATTATGAAGTGCTTTGGCTTGGAGTGTGGGAGCACAATTACAGGGCAAAAAAGTTCTATGAGAAAATGGGCTTTACAGATTCAGGGCATATGCATGATTTTCCTATTGGAAGCACACCGCAAAGAGATAGCTGGCTGTGGAAGTTTTACAAATAATAGAGTTGTTTATCTTCCAAAATATTTATTTACTGCTTCTACACGATTGTTTACATGTAGTTTTTCATACACATGATAAACATGTTTTTTAACGGTTTCAGCACTAATGAAAAGTTGGTCTGCAATTTCTTTATACAACAAACCTTTCGACAGCATTTCTAATATTTCTTTCTCCCTTTTTGATAATACATCCAGGGTATTTGCTTGTGGATTACTGTTTGGCTGTGGTGTTTTGTGCTGGAAAGCAGCCACCACTTTACGGGCAATGGTACTGCTCATCGGGCTTCCACCTTCACATAATTCTTTTATTGCCTCTAATAGTTTTGGTGGAGCCGTTTTTTTTAATATATAACCGCTTGCGCCTGCAGTAAGTGCCTCAAAAATTTTTTCATCTTCTTCCAACACAGTGCACATCATAAATAATATTTCAGGATTAGAATCCTTTAATATGCGTACACAATCAATGCCATTCATTCCTGAACCGAGGTTAATATCCATCAAAACTACTTTCGGTTGTTCAGATGGAATTAATATAAGTGCTTCTTCTGCATTACTGCATGAACAGGCCAATTCGTAACCTTCACCCATTTCAATAATTTGCTCGAGTGCATGGCGAATGTCATTATTGTCTTCTACAATACCTACTGAAATATTTGGCATGTGGCAAAGGTGCTGTAAAACTAAATGAAAGGCAATACCCCAAAGAGGGTAGTGGAAAAGTTACAATAAGCAAAAAAAGACAAGCAGGCAAAAAAGGTAAGTGTACAAAAGGAATAGCTACAATACCTGCAACAAATATTTTTCTTTAAAGAAATCTTCTTTAAAAATCTTTTCTATTTCCCACACACGGGGTTTGCATTTACTTTCAAAAATTTCTTTTGCAAGATCTCCTCCTTTAAGACAGATAAGCCCTTTATAATTATTCCCTTTTTTAAGCACTGGTTTGCTCCAGTGCCATAAATCTTTCAATGGAGCCACGGCTCTTGATACCACCACATCAAATTTCTTGTCTTTTATATCTTCTGCCCTTGTATGCCTTACGGCAATGTTCTTCAAACCAATAGCATTTGATATTTCACTAGCCACTTTCAGCTTTTTATTAATACTGTCAACCATTAAAAAATTTACCTGCGGAAAAAATATAGCCAGTGGAATGCCAGGGAAACCACCACCACAGCCAAGATCCATTATTTCTGTAGCATCGTCAAACTCAAATTGTGTGGCAATGGCAAGAGAATGCAGTACATGGTGCTCATAAAAATTGTCTATATCTTTTCTGGATATTACATTTATTTTTTCATTCCACTCAGTATACAATTTTTTTAAAGCAGTTAGTTGCTTCAGTTGTTCTTCGGAAAAATCAGAAAAATACTTTAATACTATTTCCATGTTAAAAAAATATTCCCGGAAAATTTATGGTTATTTCCATTGCACTCTTGGTTTCTTACATAATGCAACAGAAAAAATTAAATAATAAAAGAACATCCACACATCAAAAAGCAAAAACGATGGGAACAAATCTTTTTCATCCAGTTTTTTTGTTATAAAATACAATATGAAAGCCTGCATCAAAAAGCGTATGCCAAAAACAATCAGCGTTATTTGCCAATTAAAAAAAATCATGGCTGCAATAAATGATGGATAAAAAAGAAAATGGCTGAGTGAATATAAACCCAGTAAAAATTTGTGCTTTACTTTATAATACTTGCCCGTGCTGTAATGCCTTGTTTTTTGCCTTACCCATTGCCCCCAGCTTTTAGCAGGCTCACTTAATGTAAAAGTATCTTTATCAATGTTGATTTTTGTGTTTTTTGATGTGGCAGCCATATTAATAAATAAATCATCATCACCACTCGGTATGCGGTTGTGCGATGAAAAACCTTTGTGGCGGTAAAAAATAGTTTTTTTATAACTAAGGTTACGCCCCACCCCCATATAGGGGAGGCCGGCGAGCGCATAGCTCAAATACTGCATGGCTGTATGCACCGTTTCCCAGCGAACAAGCTTATTGATTAAACCTGGCTTTTTATAATAAGCGCCATATCCCAATACAATTTCTGTACTGTCGTTATAAGTGGCCTGCATTTTATCAATCCAGTGTTCGCTTGCTGGCACACAATCTGCATCTGTTAGTAATACTATTTCGTACCTGGCAGTTTTGATGCCAACGCTTAGCGGAAATTTTTTGCCAGGTATTAATTTAGCTTCCTGCTTAAGCTCCACAATTTTTAACTGCCTGAATTTTTTTTGAAATTCTTCCAGCAAATATTTACTGTCATCAAAACTGTTGTCATCCACTACAAGTACTTCATGTGTGGTTCGGTATTCCTGTACTAAACTGCCGGGCAGGTTTTTAGCAAGGTTAGCCGCCTCGTCCCTTGCACAAATGATAACCGAAACCGGATGCGTTTGTGAAGTTTCCTTTGTTTTGTTTTTATAAATAGCCAGCCGCAAAAAGAAAAACAGGTAGTAAAATATTTGTATTAAAGCAATAGAACAAAATACTATAAAGAGAATGCCGTGCCAATGTTGCAGCAGTTTTACCAGGTTCATACAGCAAAAATAAAGTATTGAAAAAAGTTTGCCGCAATATGCAGTAATATGTTATTAACAAGATTTTCTTGTAAGTGGAGAAGATAATTGCCGCTCTATTTGAAACTGAAAATAAATCAGTGTTCTCCCCAAAGTTTTCCCCTACTTTTGGCAAGTTTAAAATTTAAAGATTGTTTTGCATGAGCCAGCATGTTTTATTGGATGATAACCACACCGGTTTTGACGATGTAAAAAAAATATTGCAGCAAAAAGTTGCAGTGGATGTAGCTGCTGCTGCTTATAAAAAAATTGATGCCTGCCGTGAATACCTTAATAAAAAAATGAATAGCGGCGAAGAACTGTTCTATGGTATTAATACCGGTTTTGGTTTCCTGCAAAATGTAAAGATTGATGATCATCAACTGGAAGAACTGCAAAGCAACCTGCTGCAGAGCCATGCCTGTGGAATGGGAGAAGAAGTACCGCCGGAAATTGTAAAATTGATGCTGGCTCTTAAAATAAAATCTTTGAGTTACGGCCATTCAGGAGTGCAAAGGGCAACTGTGCAACGCCTGGCAGATATGTACAATAATAATGTGCTGCCTGTTATTTATACGCAAGGTTCTCTTGGTGCCTCCGGCGATTTAGCGCCGCTAAGTCATTTGAGTTTGCCATTGATCGGTATGGGAGAAGTGTATTATAATGGAGAAAAGAAACAGGCAGCCGATGTATTAAAACAACTTAACTGG
The DNA here is from genome assembly GCA_964494815.1 of uncultured Ferruginibacter sp. Classification (GTDB taxonomy): domain Bacteria; phylum Bacteroidota; class Bacteroidia; order Chitinophagales; family Chitinophagaceae; genus Ferruginibacter. The sequence goes on from CAZBTD010000052.1 coordinate 5,554, forward strand.
CAGCCATTGCACCTGCAAAGCAAAGAAGGCCTTGCATTGATAAACGGCACTCAGTTTATGAGTGCTTATGGTATGTACAACCTTGCACAAAGTGAGAGATTGCTGCAATGGGCTGATATAATTGCTGCAATATCATTTGATGCGTTTGATTGTGTTGCCAGCCCACTACATGAAAAAATACATTCAGTACGCAGCCATAACGGCCAGGTAAACACCGCAAAAAAAATATTGCAATTGCTTGATGACAGTGAAATTTTAAAGCAAAAGAAACAGCAGGTTCAGGATCCTTATTCTTTTCGTTGTGTACCCCAGGTGCATGGCGCCACAAAAGACACTTTTGATTATGTATTGTCAGTGTTTATTAAAGAAATAAATTCTGTAACAGACAATCCAAACATATTTCCCGATGAAGACTTGATTGTAAGTGGAGGTAATTTTCATGGGCAGCCATTGGCGCTGGCGCTTGATTTCTTATGTATTGCTATGAGTGAACTGGCTAATATTTCAGAACGCCGTACTTACCAACTGATAAGCGGACAACATGGGCTTCCATTATTTTTAATAAAGAAGCCAGGGTTACACTCCGGCTTTATGATACCGCAATATACTGCAGCTGGTATAGTAAGTGAGAACAAGCAATTATGTACTCCTTCCAGTGTAGATTCCATTTCATCAAGCAATAACCAGGAAGACCACGTAAGTATGGGTGCCAACGCTGCCACAAAATGTAAAAGAGTAGTGGACAACGTTGAAAAAGTACTTGCTATTGAGTTGCTTACAGCCGCACAGGCACTGGAATTCCGCAGGCCGCTAAAAAGCTCTGCAGCAATAGAGAAACTTATTGCGGCATTTAGAAAAGAAGTATCATTTAATGAAGCAGACAGGTTGCTGAGAGATGATATGATGAAGACGGTACGCTTTATTCAAACATATACAATTTAACTGCTGCAGAAATATTTGGTTTGTGGGGTATTGATTTTTTCTTAAGAATGCCTCCTTTTATTTCCCTTTTTTATAATAAGTAGCCAGGTTTTGCGTTACTACAATAACGCTCCTGGTACAAGCGCTTTCTGTAAACCGAAACTATTGGATAATCCCTTTATCCCGTAAGACTCTGTTGGCATTAATCTCTTTTCCAGCCGCATTTATTAAAAGCTATTTCAGAATAAAAACTTTTTCGTTTTTATTCAACCAATGGTACGGTAATGAAATTAATATCCTGCTTAAAAACGTATTCTGCAAAGTGGCTTACGGCCTGCCTGCTGATTTTATTCAGCAATATGGCTTGTGCCCAACTGGTTGCAAAGTTTTCAGGAACAGCTCTCACGGGTTGTGCCCCCATCCTTGTTCACTTTACTGATGAATCCTCAGGCAACCCTGATTATTGGCGCTGGGATTTGGGCAATGGCACCATATCATACCTTCAAAATCCATCAGTTACTTATTTAATTCCCGGCAACTACAATGTAAAGCTGGTAGTGAAAAATATTTTGGGTGCTGATTCTGTTATAAAAACAGGTTATGTACAGGTGTATGCTGCACCCGTGCCTAATTTTTCATCATCACAAGCAAATGGCTGTAATTCACTCACTGTGAATTTCACAAATCAAAGCTCACCTGCAAATTCATTGCAGTGGGACTTTGGCGACGGGGTATTTTCAAACCAGGAGTCCCCGTCGCATTTTTATTCTCAAACCGGAAGCTACAATGTAAGCCTAAAAGCCGTTAACGATTTTGGTTGCCAGGCAACTATTGTTAAGCAGGCTTATATAAATGTTAGTGAAACAAAGGCTGGTTTTTCTTTTGCCGTAACTGACAGGTGTAACCCAACAAGAGTTAGCTTTCTGAATACCTCTTCCTGGAGTGGCAGAGGGTCTTTTAAATGGTATTTTGGCAACGGTGATTCTTCTGCAGAGCAAAGCCCTGTATATACTTATTTGTCTGGTGGTACTTATGTAGTAAAATTAATTGTGACAAACCTTTCTGGCTGCGAAGATATTTTTAGTGATACAGTAATTGTAAAAGATAAAGTAAGCGCTGCATTTTCGGCCAGTGCAACCAATGTTTGTAAAATACCTGCAGTTGTACATTTTACTAATGAATTGGTGCAGGGCAATAATTATTACTGGACAGTTAATGACTCCATATCTTTTACAGGAATTAACCCGGTGTATGTATTTACAGATACCGGATTGTATGACATAAAGTTAGTGGTACGAAACAACAATGGTTGTGCTGATTCATTGCAAAAAATAAATTATATCAGCGTTCAAAAACCATTTATATCATTTCTCAATCTGCCCGACAGCAGTTGTGCGCCATGGAATAAAACTATACAGATTTCATCTTCCGGTTCAGATGTGGTGCAAAGTTATTTGTGGAAATTTGATGATGGAAGCACTTCTGCAGCAGCAAACCCAACACATCGTTTTACAACTGAAGGATATCATAGTATCACACTCATTGCTACTGGTACATCTGGTTGCAAGGATACTACAGTTTTGGATCATGCAGTGAAAATAAGTAATAAACCAGTTGCTGATTTTACTTCAAACACAAGAGACGCTTGTGGACAAACACAAGTTACCTTTATGGGTACTTCTGTTGGAGAAGTAACACAATGGCAGTGGAACTTTGGAGATAATTCACAGGCATTTGAACAAAATCCATCCCATCGGTTTACTGATACCGGAAACCTGATGGTGCAGTTGATTGCATACAATGCCGGATGTACAGATACAGTAACCAGGGAAGGCTACATACACATAAAGCCGTCTGTGGCTAAAATGAAAATTAATTTTAGTTGTGACAATCCATCCTTGTTTTCATTTACCAATCTTTCTTTAGGTGCAGAAAGATGGCTTTGGGATTTTGGTGACAGCACTACTTCAATCGAACGAAATCCTGTACATAATTACAATGATACGGGAGTGTACAATGTGTCACTTAAAACATATAATTCAGTTACAGGATGTGAGGGTTATAAATCGGGTATCGTAAATGCCACAGATATAAAACCTGGTTTTTATGCCTCTGATTCATTTGTTTGCAAAAACACGGATATTACTTTCCGATCAACAGTTGATTCAGGACAGGCAAACCGTTTCTTGTGGTTCTTTAGTGATGGTACTTCAGAAACCACAATGCAAAATTTTGTGACTCACTCTTTTGAAAGGCCCGGTATATACGATGTGACATTGATAACTATGAACGAAGTAAACTGCCGTGATACTGTTGTAAAAAACGGGTACATAAAAGTAAATAATGTAAAAGCGAAATTTGGTATCGCTACTAATATGGCTTGTGCTAATGCACCTGTGTCTTTCTCAGACAGTTCTTCAGTTGAAAGCGGCAGCCATATACAAAGCTGGCATTGGAATTATGGCGATGGCATTGCAGAAACAATAACGGCACCACCTTTTGCACATTCTTACCGGAATGGTGGCAATTATATGGTGAAACTTACCGTTACCGACAACAATGGTTGTACTGATTCATACGAACAACAGTCATTATTAACTATAAAAAAACCCATAGCTCTTTTTCGTCCGCTTGATACGGTAAAATGCAGCGGCAATGAAATAAAATTTGTTTGTCCCTTTGCAGAAACTGGCACATCTTATTACTGGGATTTTGGTGATGGTGGCAGCGCTTCTGTACAGCAACCAAGGCACAGTTATACCACAGAGGGAATTTATACCGTAAAACTAAAAGTTGCTTTACAATCTGGATGTGCAGATTCTACAGTGCAGGAAAATCTTATCAGAATTGTTGACCCGTTGGCAAAGTTTAGTATGAGTGATTCATTCCGTAATTGCCCGCCATTAATTATACAATTTAGCAATCACTCAGAAAATGGAATAGATGAATTGTGGGACTTTGGTGATGGAAGCAGCACTAACGAACGCAATCCGTCACATTTTTATTCTGTAGCCGGCACCTACACAATAACACTTACTGTGAAAGGAGCAGGAGGCTGCACTTCAAAAATGCAACGACAGGTAATTGTAAAAGGGCCAAAAGGTACATTGACATATACGCCATTGCAATTTTGTAAGCCTCCGGCAGATGTAATTTTTACTGCACATACACAGGATGCAGTTTCTTACATATGGGATTTTAATGATGGTGTTACTAATAATAATATTGATTCAATTGTTACTCACAGGTATAATAATGCAGGCAATTATATGCCAAGGCTGTTGCTTACCGATAACAATGGTTGCCGTGTTCCTATCACAGGAATTGATACAGTGAAACTGATTAATCTTAAAGCTCAATTTGAATTTCCTGCCAGCACAGCCTGCAGCAATGACAATATTAGTTTTATCAACACTACTTCTTCCGATGATAACATTACAAGTTGTAGCTGGAATTTTGGGGATGGTTTTTTTGCGAATAATTTTGCTGGCGCTGCACATGCTTATGCTGCTCCGGGTACCTATTATCCATCACTGATTGTTACAACAGCAATTGGATGCAGGGATACATTTGTAACCACAACGCCAGTTACAGTAGCGCCAGCACCTGCTTTTAATATTATTTCATCAGGTAATGGGTGTACGCCGTTAACAGCTTCTTTTAATGCGGAACTTACAAGCACAACAGTACCTGTAATCCAATGGCAATGGGATTTTGGTAATGGTAATACTTCGTCATTGCAAACACCGGCTGCACAGATATACAATACCGCATCTTCTTATGTAGTTTCACTTACAGCTACCAGCAACCAGGGATGTCGTAAAACTATCACTAAAAATATATCAGCATATGCTTCGCCGCTTTTAAGTATCACAGGTGATACTGAAATATGCAGCGGTGCAAATACAGTGCTTACTGCCGGTGGCGCTTCATCCTACACATGGGCAACATCAAATTCATTAAGCTGTACAGGCTGTTCATCAACGGTAGCATCACCACAGGCAACATCTGAATTTACTGTTACAGGCAGAGATGTTTCAGGATGCAGCAGTACAAAATCTGTTACCGTAAAAGTAAAAGAACCAATACACCTTGATTACAGACGTAATCTGGAGATCTGTGGAGGAAGCAGCGTGGCATTGCAGGTTAGCGGAGGAGAAGTATATGAATGGAGTCCGTCTAGTGGATTGAACAATAGCAATACTGCTTCGCCAGTGGCGCAACCACAAGTTACCACTACTTACAAAGTAATTGCAAGGGATACAAGAAACTGTTTTGTTGATACCGGCTTTATTACTGTAAAAGTAAATGCACTGCCACAGGTAGATGCTGGCGCAGACAGATCGATAAGCAGGGGTGGAGCCATTGAATTGATACCAACTGTTTCGCAAGATGTTACCGAAGTTATATGGACGCCAACAGGCAGCGTATTTCGTAATACTGGCAACGGTATTTCTGTAAAACCGTTGTCAACCACAGAGTACACCGCTACTGCAAAAAATGCTGCAGGATGTATAGCAAGTGATAAAATAACTGTTGCTGTTACTGATGCAATTGCAGAAAGTGATATTTTTATCCCGAATACTTTTTCACCTAATGGCGATGGCGCCAATGATATTTTTTATCCACGGAGTGCAGGAAGCATTAAGATAAACCGGATGAAAATTATGAACAGGAATGGGGCAACGATGTTTGAAAAATATAATTTCTTTACTAATGATGTGTCTTCAGCATGGGATGGCACATACAAAGGAATGGTGACGCAAAGTGATGTTTATGTTTATGCTATAGAAATAACTGGCGCCGACGGTAAAGTAAAAGTGATTTCAGGCAATGTTTCATTAATGCGGTAAAGAAACACTTTCTTTTTTATTGTTTTTCTCCATCTTCTTTTTCTTCCTCAATTACTTTTTTAGTGTAAATGTTCAAACGTACTTCCCAACCAGTGTAGTTGCTGGTAATCTCTACTTCCACTACAAGATCTTTATAGGCTTTGTTCGTTGTTTTTAAACGAAGGCTGCTTACAGCAAAACCTACATTTTCATCAACAGTTTCCAGTTTTCCGGCAAAACCTGCTGCTGTTGTGGCTACACCTCTCACAGGTGTTTTCTTTACTTGTGCAAATATTTTTTTATACAACTTTAGTGCTTCCTCATAACTTTCTCCGTCATACAAACCTGCCTGCCAGTTGGCTGATTTATCTTCCAATGAACGATAACGCATTACTTTGCAACCTAAGGCGCCCGGCAAACATACTTTCGATTTGTAAGAATCGGCATCAATATCTGCTGGCATTTTTGCTCCCTGTATATTGATAAAGTTGTGTGTAAAGTCAAGCACTACTTTATTGATGGCTTCATTAAAAGCGGCATCAGTTGAAATTGGTTTTGCCGGTTGCTGTGCCAAAGCGGTTATACAAACGGCAAGCAGCAGCACTGTAAATATTTTCTTCATGGATTAAATTTTTGGTGCAATAATAAAACAAGGAAATGGTTTCGTAATATTTTATTTGAAGTATAATCTATACTTTTAGCGAAATAATAAAATAAAAATGAAAAGAAAAGTTTACCTCATTTCTGTTTTGCTTCTTCTAATTGTAATGAACACTGCAGCACAGACTTCAGGCAAAAATTATTTCAGTAAATCTTCCACCCAGGTTAAGTACGACAAAGATTATGGTGTTGTAAATATTGCAGCAGATAAAAACAGCACATTGGTACTGGGCTCCATTATGGCGTATGGCGAAAATGTCAAAGGGCTTACCATCAAAATAAACAATGGCTTTCCTTTTAAACTGGCACCGGCGCAAAGTGGTACTATCTTAAATTATGTTGGAACGACTTTAAACATTGTGTTGCAGCCTGGCGATAAAGCCAGGATTGAATTTGTCGATGCAGGTAAAGAGAGTGGTGTAAAACAGTTGTATGTCTGCGGCGAAATAATTGAGTAAGATGAAAGCTGCTACAGTAAACGAATTAAAAGATGAATTAAGACAGCTGCCGGCGAATAAACTGGTTGACGTTTGCCTTCGTCTTGCCAAATACAAAAAGGAAAATAAAGAGCTGCTGAATTATTTATTGCTTGAATCGGGCAATGAGCAGGCATACATCAATGCAGTAAAAAGCGAAATAGCAACTGAATTTGAAACCATCAACAGCAGCAACCTTTACTTTGCCAAGAAAACAATTCGCAAAATTTTACGCATCACCAATAAACATATCCGGTATATTAGCAGCAAAGCAGCTGAAGCAGAGTTGCTGATTTATTTTTGCTCTGCATTAAAAACATCGGGTATAGCATTTGAAAAAAGCACTGCATTAAATAATCTCTATCATGCACAATTAAAAAAAGCAGGCAAAGTCATTAACACTATGCATGAAGATTTGCAATATGACTATAAAAAACAACTTAATAAACTCACTTAAATTTACCGTTAAATTATCATATCATGGAACTAAAAGCACAATTTGAAGAAGCTGTAGCTACCAGCAAAACATTATCTCAAAAACCAGATAACACAACCTTATTGTCATTGTATTCTTTGTACAAGCAGGCAACTGAAGGTGATGCAACCGGAGATGGTCCGGCTAACATGTTCGATTTCGTTGCCAAGGCAAAGCATAATGCATGGGAAAGCCAGAAAGGAAAAACAAAAGACTCAGCCATGCAGGAATACATCGACCTTGTAAAAAAACTAAAGGGATAGTTTTCTGTAAATATGAAAACTGCTTTGGTTATCTTGCAAAACAAACGTACTAGTTACAATGCCTGTAAATAAAAACGCTGCAGTAGGATTTATATTTATCACCCTCCTTATTGATATCATCGGCTTTGGAATTATCATTCCGGTAATGCCGCCGCTTATTTCTCATCTGAAGCATGTGCCCATAAATGAGTCTGCAACATATGGCAGCATCCTCATTTTCGCTTTTGCAGCTATGCAGTTTTTGTTTGCACCTGTTATTGGTTCTTTAAGTGACAAGTATGGGCGCAGGCCGGTTTTACTTTTTTCTCTTTTTGGTTTTGGTATCGATTATTTGTTCATGGCCTTTGCACCCACTTATGAGTGGCTGTTGGTGGGGCGAATTATTGCTGGTATCACAGGAGCAAGTGTTACCACAGGATTTGCATATATCGCCGATGTGAGCAATGCAGAAAACAGAGCAAAAAATTTCGGAATGGTTGGCGCCGCATTCGGTCTTGGGTTTATCATCGGACCGCTTATTGGCGGGCCATTAGCAAAGCTGGGGCCACGGGTGCCTTTTTTTGCAGCAGCAGGTTTGGCATTGCTCAATTGGTTGTATGGTTATTTTATTCTGCCAGAATCATTGGCAAAAGAAAACCGCCGTGCGTTTGATTGGAAGAGGGCAAACCCATTAGGCGCTTTACAAAATTTAAGAAAATATCCTGCGCTTGGATGGCTTATTGTTTCTGTTACTCTCGTTTACATTGCATCACATGCAGTGCAAAGCAACTGGAGCTATTTTGTAATGTTCCGGTTTAAATGGGATGAAGTGATGGTAAGTATTTCGCTGGCAATAGTTGGAGTTTTAGTAGCCATTGTACAAGGCGTGTTGCCACGCTATCTTGGTAAAAAATTTGGAAACGAAAAAAGTATTTATACAGGTTTATTATTGTACACTATCGGTATGTTTTTGTTTGGTATTGCCACCCAAAGCTGGATGATGTTTGTTTTTTTATTGCCCTATTGTTTTGGGGGCATTGCACAGCCGGCATTACAGGCAGTAATGGCAGGGCAGGTGCCCCCTAATGCACAGGGAGAATTGCAGGGAGCGCTGGCGAGCTTACAAAGTGGCTCTGCTATTGTTGGCCCGTTGGTAATGAATAATCTCTTTGCTTACTTTTCCCAGGAAGGCAAACACTTTTATTTGCCGGGTGTGTCTTTCCTGTTGGGATCAGCACTATATTGTCTTGCATTTATTATTGCTTACAGAACTTTGATGGTAAAGAAAAGGCTTGCATAAATTTTGATTGCAGCCTTCAAAAACGCTTGTCAGCATCGTTGTGTTATTTTAATTCTGATGCGTAGGTACTCACTTTTACTGTCATATCTTTATTGAACAATACTTGTCTCATAATCTTATTCTGTTTTTATCATGAACAAAACTATCAACGATTATAAGAATATTTTTTTCATTGGGGTAGCCGGAACTGGCATGAGTGCCATTGCACAATATCTAGCCGGCATTGGCAAAAATGTAAGCGGCAGCGATCGCTATTTTTTGCCGGGCACATTTAATGAAACAAAAGAAAAGCTGGAGGCAGAAAACATACAATGCTTTTTGCAAAACGGTGAGGGCATTACAACAGAAACGGATTTGGTGGTAGTGTCAACAGCAGTGGAAGACACTGTGCCTGAAGTGCAAAAAGCAAAACAATTAAATATCCCCATCCTTAAAAGAAGTGAAGTGCTGGCGATGATTGCTGCAAGTAAAAGAACAATTGCAGTGGGTGGCACATCAGGCAAAAGCACCACAAGCGGAATGTTGTTTTCAATTCTTGAACATGCAGGTCTGCAGCCAAGCATTATCAGCGGTGCAGGATTAGTAAGCATTATCAAGGAAGGAAAAATAGGCAATGCAAAAGTGGGAGCAGGAGAGTGGCTTGTGATAGAAGCAGATGAAAGCGATGGTTCCATTGTACAATATCATCCTGAAGTGGGATTGCTATTGAATATTGATAAAGACCACCAGGAGATTGATGAGCTTCTGAATATTTTTGGAATATTCAGGAGTAACACAACAAAATTATTTATTGTAAACGAGCATAATCATTTATCAAAACAATTGTCAGTAAATAAAATCCAGGATTTTTCTATTAATGAAAATTCTGAAGCTGGCTATGTAGCAAAAGATTTTAAACAGGAAGGACTGGCAATATCATTCAACATACTGCATGCAGCATTTAACATTAATTCTGTTGGCAGGCACAATATGGAAAATGCTTTAGCAGCAACAGCTGTTGCCAATCAGCTTGGTGTTGATTTAGAAACTTGTGCTGCTGCATTAAAAACTTATGAAGGTATCTACCGCCGTCATCAGGTATTAGGAAATAAAAAAGGGGTGTGGTTGATTGATGATTATGCACACAACCCTGCAAAGTGTGCTGCTTCTATTGCTGCATGCCAGTATATTGCACCAAAAGTGATAGCATGGTTTCAGCCACATGGCTATGGGCCAACTAGATTTTTGCGAAATGATTTTGTAAAGGAAATAGCTGCTGTGTTGCGGCCACAGGATGAAATATGGATGAGTGAAATTTTCTATGCCGGCGGCACTGCAGTAAAAGATATTTCTGCCAATGATTTAATTGCAGATATAAAAGCACTGGGTAAAAGTGCTTTCTTTGTTGAAGACAGAAATAATTTTTTAGACACAGTTCGTCCTGGTCTTACTGAAAATTGTGTTTTACTTTTAATGGGTGCAAGAGACCCGGGTTTGGAAGCTTTTGGAAAACAGGTTTGGGAACAATTATGACAACTCTCATCACTAATATACAGCAACTCATAAGCACAAGAGAGCAGAGCCAACTGCTTCGTGGCAAAGCATTGGCAGAACTGCCATCTATTGAAAACGCTTTTGTATTAATTGAAGATGGCATCATTGCTGATTATGGTGCGATGTATGAGTTAGAATTGAAAGTGCCGCAGCTACCAAAGCATATTGTCAAAGCAGATGAACAATTTGTGTTGCCTGCCTGGTGTGATAGTCATACACATTTAGTTTTTGCCGGTAGTAGAGAAAATGAATTTGTGGACAAGATAAACGGCTTGAGCTATGCAGAAATTGCCGCTAAAGGCGGTGGCATTTTAAACTCAGCAAAAAAATTAAATGACGCTTCAGAAGATGAACTGTTTAATGCAGCATGGAAAAGACTGACAGAAGTTGCAAAACTTGGTACGGGTGCAATAGAAATAAAAAGCGGCTATGGATTGACAGTAGAAGGAGAATTAAAAATGCTGAGGGTGATAAAGCGGTTGAAAGAAAAATCAAACCTCTTAATCAAATCCACTTTTTTAGGTGCACATACTTATCCTGTGCAATACAAAGAAAATCACCAGGCATATATTGACAGCATCATTAATGATATGCTTCCGGTGATTGCAAAAGAAAAGCTGGCAGATTATATTGATGTGTTTTGCGAAACAGGTTTCTTTTCGCCGGAAGAAATGGAATTTATTTGCAAAGCAGGAATGAATTATGGTTTAAAACCAAAACTGCATATCAACCAACTCAATAGTATCGGCGGCATACAAAAAGCCATTTTAATGAACGCCATATCTGTCGATCACCTGGAAACAATGACAGGTGAAGATGTTGCTGATTTATCATCATCAAATACAATTGGAACATTGCTGCCTGCTGCTGCTTTCTTTTTGCGGATGCCATACCAGCCTGCAAGGAAACTGATAGATAACAATTGCGCTATTGCACTGGCAAGTGATTATAATCCCGGTTCATCGCCAAGCGGCAACATGAATTTTGTTGTGGCACTTAGTTGCATACAAATGAAGATGCTGCCGGAAGAAGCTATTAATGCGGCAACTATTAATGGCGCTTATGCTATGGAATCAGAAAAAGAAACTGGCAGCATTACTATTGGTAAGAAAGCAAACCTCATATTTACTAAACCTGTCCCATCACTTACATATTTGCCTTACAGCTTTGGAAGTAATTTAATTGACAGGGTGATGATTGATGGAGAATTTATTTAACTCACCACTCTTTGTTTACAATAATAAAAAACAGGTTGGTTTAATGAGGTATTGACATACTTCAGGAAACCAACCTGCTATTGCTTTAATTTGTTTATTTTTTCAACTCAGTAATTTCTACCTGCGGCACTATTACTTTATTGCATTTTTCTGTTATCGTTTCTTTGGCCAATGTAAAACTGGTTGTTTGCTTTATATCCATTGATGAAGTGCCAATTTTTATTTGGTATTCGCCAGCATTTGCAACCCATGCTGTTTGTTTTGTATCAAATGATGCAAGGTCTGAAGGTGAGATAGTAAAAGTTATTTTCTCCTGCTGGCCTGGCTGCAGCAAATTTGTTTTTGCAAAAGCTCTTAATTCTTCTACTGGCTTATTTAATTTTCCATTAGGGGCGCTGATGTATAATTGTACTACTTGCTTACCAGCAACTTTGCCAGTGTTTGTAATTGTTACAGTAGCAGTAATTGTTTTGTTCATCTTTTTTGAACTCACGGCAATATTGCTGATGTTGAAATTGCTGTACGATAAACCATAGCCAAATTCATATGCCGGTTTCACATTAAAGGTATTATAGTAGCGATAGCCAACATAAATGCCTTCTTCATATATCACTTCTGCTGAAGGCATCTTCATACCAAACATACCAGCTACCGGTTTATCAGGAAATTCAATGCCAGGGAAATTCTTTGCTGTAATGTCATCTTCATATTTTACAGGAAATGTAGTGGCAAGCTTCCCAGATGGATTTACTTTGCCACTTAAAATATCTGCTACTGCATTGCCAGCTTCCAATCCCGGTTGCCATGCTAATAGAATACCATCCACTTTATCTCTCCAGCTTGCCGTTTCAATTACGCCACCAGCATTTATTATCAGCACTACTTTTTTCCCTTTAGCATGATAAGCTTTGCTTACTGCGTCAATCAAATTCATTTCAGCTTCTTTCAAATTAAAATCGTTCTCCACTTTTCTGTCGCTGCCTTCACCTGCATTTCTGCCAATAGTAATAAGTGCTATATCTGTTGAATTTGCTTTATTGTTCAGCAGTTGATCTGTAATAGATAGTTCAGGTATTCTTGGTGTAGGGTTCATAAACTCTTCAAAGAAATTTTTCTTGGGTTGTTTTGCTTTTTCTGCTTTTACATACTCAGCATATTGGCTGTTTAATTCCTCATCCAGTTTGTAGCCAGCATTAGCTAATCCCTGTACCAATGAAATGGTGTATTCTTCATTTACATCACCACTGCCAGTGCCGCCAGAAATAAAATCATAAGAAGTAATACCAAACGCAGCAATTGTTTTTGTATTGCCTGTAAATGGTAAAGCTGCTTTTTCATTTTTTAAAAGTATCATTCCTTCTGCAGCTGCTTTACGGGCAAGCAAAGCATGTGCTTTTAAATCAGGCTTGTTGCTGTATGCATATTTTTTGTAAGCTGGTGTTTCTAAAATATAATTCACTACCCTTCTAACATTTTCGTCCAGTATTTTTATGTCAAGTGTACCATTTGTTACGGCATCCGTAATTGCTTTTTTCTGATCTGGTGTTCCGGGCATCAGTAAGTCATTTCCTGCTTTCATCTGAGCCACTGCATCTTTGCCGCCAAACCAGTCTGTCATCACCATTCCTTTAAAACCCCATTCTTTTCTTAAAACTGTTGTAAGTAAGTCATGGCTTTCAGAAGTGTATGGGCCATTCAGTTTATTATAAGAACTCATCACCGTCCATGGGTTTGATTCCTTAACAACCACCTGGAAGCCTTTCAAATAAATTTCTCTCAATGCCCTTTCGCTTATAGCAACATTAACAGTACTGCGGTTTTTCTCCTGGTTGTTTACTGCAAAATGTTTCACGGATGTGCCTACACCATTCAACTGGATGCCATTTACAATGGCTGCTGCAATTTTCCCTGAAACCAAAGGGTCTTCAGAATAATATTCAAAATTCCTTCCACCCAAAGGGTTGCGGTGTATGTTCATGCCAGGGCCAAGAATTACATCTACGCCGTATTCTTTTACTTCATTGCCAAATGCCTTGCCTACTTCTTTTACTAATTTGGTATCCCATGTAGATGCAAGCAAAGTGGCAACAGGCCATGCAGTGGCATAATAGGTATTTTTATCTCCTTCTCTTGTTGGGCTGATGCGTAAACCTGCTGGCCCGTCAGCTACTACGGTAGTGGGTAGCCCAAGCGCCGGTATGCTGAATGTTGTTCCGGCGGCACCTGGTACTTTGTCCTCAACAAGCCCTACGCCGGTACCTGTTTGTGATATGCCTGGCAATTTCATGCCCATACCTACTACCAGGTTTACTTTTTCTTCAAGTGATAGCTTGCTTACAATTTGATTTGCTTTGGTGTTGTTAGAGACTTGTGCAAAAAGCAAAGCAGGCACAAAGGCAACTGCTGAAAGAAGGAGGTGTTTCATTTTACAATCGTTTTAGGATGTAAAATTCTTCTATAATAAGGCTGTTTGATTTGATAAATGTCAAATAATATTATTTGCCGGAACGGATGCGGCTGAGCGTTTCAAGTGTTACCCCGAGAAAAGAGGCGATATAGGAAAGAGGCACTCTTTTGATTATTTGTGACTGGTTCTTTACAAGGTTTTCATATCGTTGCTGTGCTGTTTCAAACTGGATAGAATCCATTCTGTATTGCGACAGAATAAGGGATGCAGTCATCATCTTCCGGAACAGCGTTTCCACTTCATGGTGCTCAGATGCAAGCCTTATAAGATCATTGTAATGAATTCCCAGTACTTGGGCAGGCTCAAGTGTTTGAATAATGAGCTTGCTGGGACTGCGTTCAAAAAAACTTGTGATGGATAAAAAGAACTGTTCATCTGAGGCTATCCATTCTGTTATCTCCTTTCTGTTTTTATGGTAGAAAATCCTTGCGATCCCTTTTTGAATAAAGAAAATATAATCACACACTTCATGCTCTCTCACAAGAAAATGTTCTTTGGGAACACTCCATTGCTGAAATGCAGAAAGAAAAATGTTCATCACTTTGGGTGAAAGAACAGAAATATTACTAATTGCTTTTTCTAACTCCTGCATATGCGGAGGATTGATTAGCCTTTTACAATTTTATTATAACTGGTGGCAATTCCTTTTATTAATGAGGAACTGAAACCCTGGTGCTCCATTTCATTGAGGCCTGCAATGGTGCAGCCTTTGGGTGTTGTTACTTTATCAATTTCTTGTTCAGGATGAGTGCCTTTTTGCAATAACAACTCGGCAGCGCCTTTTACAGTTTGAGCTGCAATAAGATTGGCTGTTACTGCATCAAAACCAATTTCAATGCCGCCTTGTATATTGGCACGGATGTAACGCATGGCATATGCGGTGCCGCAGGCGCCTAACACGGTAGCAGCATCCATCAACTTCTCATCAATCACTGCTACTTTGCCTAATGTTTCAAAAAGCCCCTGTACAAAATTGATTTGCTCTGTGGTTGCATTTGAAAAACTTAAACAAGTCATGCTTTCCTGTATAGCAATGGCTGTGTTTGGCATGGCACGGCACACAGCAATTTTCTTTTTAATTATTTCTGCAATATCATTAATGAGAACACCGGTAACAACCGAAACCAAAATATGATTAGACGTCAAATCTTTTTTTACTGTATTCAATACATCCACTACCTGGAATGGTTTGATGGCAAGGATAACGAGTTCGCTGTTTTTAATAGCAGCATTGTTATCGCTTGTTACTTGTACACCTTTTTTTACAAGCGCCTGTAATGTGCTTGTATTTCTTTTGGTAACAGTGATATCTGCAGGTTTACTGAATTTGCTTTTTATCAATCCTTCTGCTATGGCGGTGCCAAGGTTTCCGCCGCCGATGATGGCAATTTTTTTGCTCATGGTTTAAAAGTTTTAAAGTGCACTTAATGCCTGTTCTCCATCATGCCCGGCTAATAAATTGCCAATGGCATTGTCATATTTTTCTTTCCATCCCGAAATATTTCCCCAATCTTCTTTATCAATGCTGATATTACCTGAAGTAACTGTTCCCAAATTTTCAAACGAAATATTCATTATGGCCAGTGCATTAGTAACATCATGCAGTTTCTTTTCATTTATACTTACCACCACACGGCTTTGTGCTTCCCCAAAAAAGTAAGCATCTTTTCTCATAGAAGGGTTTGTATTTATTTCAAAACCAAGGTTTTTGTTAAAACAAGATTCAATTAATGCAATAAACAAACCACCTTCACTTACATCATGTGCAGAATGTATTAGTTTATCTGCAATGAGTTTTTTAATTGCCTGCTGCAAAATAAATTCTTCCTCTAAATTAAAATATGGTGCCGGGCTGTTTTCAATACCATGAATTTTATGAAGGTATTCCGATGAATTGATATCATCTTTACTATTGCCAATTAATAAAATCCTGTCATTTTCAAACTTAAAATCCATTGTCATCTTTTCTTCCACACTGTCCATCACGCCTACCATGCCAATAGTGGGGGTGGGGTACACTGCACCATCCGGCGATTGATTATAAAAGCTAACATTACCCCCGGTAACAGGAGTGTCAAATTTCCTGCAGGCATCTCCCATGCCTTTTATTGCATGTACAAATTGATAATACACTTCGGGATTGTAAGGATTGCCAAAATTTAAACAGTTGGTAATACCCAACGGATGGCCGCCACTGCATACAATATTTCTTGCAGCTTCTGCCACAGCTATCATTGCGCCTTTGTAAGGATCGGCATATACATAACGGCTGTTACAGTCTGTTGTTAATGCCAATCCTTTGTTTGTAGGTTTTGCAATCACTACTGCTGCATCGCTTGGGGCATTGGTGCCTGCACTGCCAGTGCCCACCATGCTGTCGTATTGTTCATATACCCAACGTTTGCTGGCAATGTTGGGTATGGAAATAATCTGTTCCGCTACATTTTTTAAATCAGATGGAACGGCGATTTTTGCTGCATCAAACTTTTTGTTTGTTTCCAAATAAGCCGGTTCTCTAAATTCTCTTTCGTATTGGGGAGCACCACCGCCAAGCACTAATTCCTCCGCAGGAACTTCAGCTTCCAGTACACCCTTCATAAAGAATTGCAGTTTGCCATCTGTAGTTACTTCCCCAATCTCACTGCAGGGCAAGTCCCATTTTTCAAACACTGCTTTTACTTTTTCTTCTTCTCCTTTCTTTACCACCATCAGCATTCTTTCCTGGCTTTCACTTAAAAGAAGTTCCCAGGCTTTCATATTCTTTTGCCTTGTTGGTACTTTATCCAAATCAATCCTCATTCCTGCACCGCCTAGGGCACTCATCTCTTCAGTAGAACAAATAATGCCGGCAGCTCCCATCTCCTGCATG
>CAZBTD010000053.1:0-22374 GCA_964494815.1 uncultured Ferruginibacter sp.
TATACATTAATGCTGCAACTGCTGGCAAAAGGTGAAGATATTTTTACTGGTGGAAGAGAATACTATAATCATCCAAACTACCGTGGTAATGATAAGCCAACCATCATTCATCAAAGCAGCGCCACCGGCATGCAGGCAATACCCACAACAGGCATTGCACAAGGAATAAAATATTGGGAGAAGATAAATAAGGACTTGGGCCATACAAAGCCGGTAGTGATTTGCTCTTTAGGTGATGCTTCCGTGACAGAAGGTGAAGTAAGTGAAGCATTCCAGTTTGCTGCATTGCACCAGTTGCCCATTATTTATTTAGTGCAGGATAATGACTGGGGCATCAGTGTATCATCAGAAGAAGCAAGAACAAATAATGCATATGAGTTTATACAAGGCTTCAAAGGCATCAGTGCAGTAAGTATTGATGGCAGCCACTTTGAGGAAAGCTATTCAACAATGCAACGGGTGGTAAGTGAAGTGAGAGAAAGGAGAATACCATATCTCGTTCATGCAAAGGTTCCCTTGCTTGGTCATCATACCAGCGGTGTGAGAAAAGAATTTTACAGGACAGACGAAGATTTAGAAAAACATAGTCTCGATGATCCTTTTTATAAATTAAGAAACAGGTTGCTTGAAATTGGTGTAGTAGAAGAGCATTTGCAATTCCTGGAAAAAACAAATGCTGATACTATTGCAAAACATTTTGCTGAGGCAGCTGCTTCGCCTGAACCAGATGTAGCGAAGGTGGAAGACTTTGTTTTTGTGCCAACACCTGTTACAGAAGAGAAAGGTGAACGCAAACCTTACGATAAAGAAAAAGTTTTGATGGTAGATGCAGCTTTGTTTGCCATCAGGGAGATAATGGAAGAATACCCTGAAGCAGTTTTGTACGGACAGGATGTAGGCAGAAGATTAGGTGGTGTGTTCCGTGAAGCTGCAACATTAGCAGAGCAGTTTGGCGACCACCGTGTGTTTAATACTGCCATACAGGAAGGATACATCATTGGTTCCACAGTTGGTATGAGTGCAGTGGGATTAAAACCAATTGTGGAAGTACAGTTTGCAGATTATATTTATCCAGGCCTAAATCAATTGGTAACTGAAATTTCTAAAAGCTGTTATCTCAGTTGTGGCAAATTTCCTGTACAGGCTTTGATACGTGTGCCCATTGGTGCTTATGGCGGCGGCGGGCCTTATCACAGTGGCAGTGTTGAAAGCACATTGCTTACCATTAAAGGAATTAAAATTGTTTATCCATCTAATGCTGCCGATATGAAGGGTTTACTAAAGGCTGCTTTTCTTGATCCTAATCCTGTAGTAATGCTGGAACATAAAGGACTTTACTGGAGTAAGGTTTCTGGAACAGAAGAGGCTAAAACAATTGAACCTTCAAGAGATTACATTATTCCTTTAGGAAAAGGCAATGTTGTATTGAAAGCTGACGATGATAAAATGGATGGTGGTGAAACTTGTTGTGTTATCACTTACGGCATGGGTGTGTATTGGGCAAAAGCGGCTGCAAAAAAACTGCCCGGTAATGTGGAAGTGATCGACCTGCGGACCTTATTTCCACTGGATGAGGAACTGATCTTTGCAACAGTAAAAAAGCATGGCAAATGCCTTATACTTACAGAAGAGCAGCAGAATAACTCTTTTGCCGAGGCATTGGCAGGCAGGATATCAAAGCATTGCTTTAAAAATTTAGATGCGCCTGTGGAAGTGCTTGGGGCTGCCAATGTGCCTGCCATACCAATGAACATTGGATTGGAGCAGGCGATATTGCCCAATGCGGATAAGGTTTATATCCGCCTGCTGGAACTATTAAATTCCTGAGTACATTTTTAGTGAAATCTCCTATATTTGCAGCCCAAAATACGCCGGGGTAGCTCAGCTGGTTAGAGCACAGGATTCATAACCCTGAGGTCGGCAGTTCAAGTCTGCTCCCCGGTACCAAAAAGCCTCTTTAAAAGAGGCTTTTGTTTTTATACTGGCTATGCTTTGTTTGTTTTATTGACCAAAATCAACGTGGAAATAATTTCTACTCTCTAATGAATGAATGTGACAATTCGTAGTTGGCGCAAACGCAGGCAATGGCAGAGATAGCAGAGAAGGCCAACATTGATAGAAGGGTAGAAGTATTTAAATGTTTTATTAAAAAAACATATTTACTACTCACCAGCAGCTTCCCACAATTGTATTTTGTTGTCTTCCGCATCAAGGATGTGTACAAATTTTCCAAAGTCGTATGTTTCGATTTTATCCAATACTGTTACACCTTCTTTTTTCAATTCTTCCACAAGTGCTTCCAGGTTTTCAACCCGGTAATTAATCATAAAATCTTTTGCAGAAGGCTCAAAATATTTGCTGGTATCGGAAAAAAGGTTCCATTGCGTTAATCCTTTCTTTGTGCCTTCTGCATCTTCATACCATTCAAAACTTGCTCCGTACTGGCCTGCATCAAAACCAAGATGCGTATTATACCATGCCTTCATTTTATTAGCGTCTTTGCATTTGAAAAAAATGCCGCCAATGCCTGTTACTTTTTTCATTAGTTATTTTGTTTTAATTTTTAGGGGTTTTTCTTTTTAAAATAAATGCACTTATCAGTGTAACTATTAAACCAACTGGTAAAATTTCGGCGTAGGTTATCAATGCATTAAAGAAAGGGTTTTTATACATCACAGCAAAGTCTGCCATTTCTTTTGTTTTCTTACCCAGCTCTATTTCGCTTGCTCCGCTTTGTTTTAATTCATCAAGCATATGTGCCGAATATTTTTCCATAAAATCTGGCATAAAGAAAAAATAGTCGATAAGCCAGGAGATAACATAAATGGTAGAAGCAATTAAAACCATCAGCAATCCTGTTTTAAAGGCTTTGCCAAAACTGATAATACCGCCATTGTATTTATTCCTGTAGTTGCGGATGCCTACAAACACGAGTGAAAAGGCAATAAGCATGGAAGCATAACCCACCATCATACTGGTGTTGTAATCTACGTTGCCCTGGCAATGGCTTAAGTAGTTCATAGAAAGCAGCATAAAAGTGGAAATTAAAATACCGGCAGTTAGCCCGTAGATAAGAATGTTCTTTTTCATGATTTAGTTTTTTGGTGCTGCAAATATGCTTGTTGCTACTGTTTTTTTGCTCATACTTTCGGCCATTTTCTTTCCGATTGTCTGCTTTTATACTAAAGTAGGAGCATCAGGGAATAAGCTGCAGTCGTTTTGCCTTTTCCACTGCCTGTGTCCGGCGTTTTACATCCAGTTTAAAAAAAAGGTTTTGGTTGTGTGTTTTTACAGTGCTTAAGGAAACAAAAATTGTTGCGGCTATTTCATCGTTGCTGTACCCTTGTGCCATCAAACTCAAAATTTCAAGCTCCCGTTTACTCAGTTCAAGTTGAGTGATGAGCGTGGTATTGGGAATAAAATTTTCGTTTCTTGTTATATACACTTCTTTTTCTACCACTATGGTTTTTACTTTTGGTTTCGACAATTTTAAAGCAAGCCAAATACCCAGTGCCGTAAAAATGAGGGCTATTGCGCCAATGTAAATTTCAAAAGAGTGGTCGAATATGATAAAGCGAAGCTCCAGCCACCTGAGCAGGAACAGCAGCAAAGCCAGGCTGATGCCGTAAAGGATGGTAGCCTTGTGTTTTATCAAAAAGTGATTACTGCCTGCCATGGCACAAATGTGCAAAATTTGCGGCGATTATTTTCATGGCAATCCTGTAAGATTTTCTTATTGCCTGGAATAAAGAAGATTCCTATTTCTCTTTGAACAATGTAATGGTATAGTCCAGCAATCTTTTGTTTCCATAATCTCCATGCCCGGGAACAACAATTTTCACTTTGGGATATGCCGGTTTGATTTTTTCAACTGTACCAGGCCATGCAGCCACATTGGCATCGCCTAAGTATCCTTTGCCTGCATTCATCTCTTTTATTAAACAACCGCCAAACAATACTTTATCGCTTGGGAAGTAGCACACAACATTATCTTTTGTGTGCCCTTCTCCAAAAAATTTCGCCACAATATGTTCATCGCCTACTTTTAAAACAAGAGAATCGGCGAAGCTGTTTTTAGGCACAGTATAATTATTTTCTTTTGCAAGAATGATTGTTTTGAAATATGCATATGAGGGGATATTATTTTCATCAAAAGCTTTTAAGCCACCGAGGCAATCATCATGAAAATGCGTTGGAATTACTGCGTTTATTTTGCAATGCAAGGTTTCTTTTATCCATTCAATTAACTCTGTTGCGCTTTTGTCGTTGGTGGGGGTGTCAAAAACAATTGTTTCATTGTTATTTCTTACAACGATTCCGTTGCAGGGTACATTTCCAAAATCATTCGTTTGTTTAAAAGAGATATGTTCAAAAGTGTTGTCAGCAATTTGGGTTATAATTAAATTGGTGGATTTGTAAAGTTTTTTTGCTTTGAATGCAGATTTTTTTTGGGCACTGCCATGTAAACCTGCTGCGGTGATTAGAATTATTAATATCGTTTTTACAATGGTTTTCATTTTTGTTTCCTGGTTTTGTTCATCCTGTATTTTATAATAAAATTAGAATTTTACGAACTCATAATTTCACTCTTTAAACTCTCTGCCATGAAATCAATGGAAGAGAGCAAATAACAGTTACGAATTTAAAATTTATAATTGTATCCAAGCCTTACCACCTGCGTTTCGTAATAATCATTGCTTACCAGCTTAAAGCCGTTGCCATTTATTTCTTTTTCTATCCTGAGTGTGTTCAGCAAGTCGCTGGCATTTAAAAACAGTTCTCCCTTACCTTTCTGGATTTGTTTTTTTACACCTGCATCTATTGAAAAACGGGTGTCAATTTTCCCCTGTGGTATAATGTCCGGCGCTAAATAAATACCGGTGATTTGTATATCTGTTTTGCCCTGCAAATGAAATATACCATTCAGTTTTACATTGCCGGAAGTAAAGGTTTGCTTTGCGGCGCTGTACACAGAGGGAACAGGATATTTGTTTTCTACAGTAAAAGCATCAATGATATTCCGGTACACATTTACATTGGTGTTAAATGAAAATACTTTTGACACTTGTTGCTGCAGCACCAGTTCTATACCTGTGCTGTTGCTGTTGCCTGCATTTTGAAACACTGTGTAGATAAGTGTATTGAGTGGCACCTGCGTGGCAATCCTTGTGATGGTGCCGCTGGTGCGCCGGTGATACAATGCAGAATAGAGATATCCTTTTGCAAAAGATGTTTTATACGCCAGCTCAAATGTGTTGGTAAACTGCGGGCTTAATTCCGGGTTACCAACTTTTATAATTTCTGCATCATCATACTTTGGAAAAATGCGGATGTCCACTTCGTTTGGCCTGTCAACTCTGCGGCTGTAAAACAAAGAGATTTTATTTTGTTCATCAAACTTATAAGCAAACCTCAGATTGGTAAATGGCTGTGTGTAATTATATCCATCGCTTTTATATGTATTATGGTTTGGATTCACTTTATATTTCAAATCAACATACTCCATCCGCAAACCAATTTCTGCTTCTATCTTTTTACTTTCAAAAACATAATTAGAGTACAACGCCGGAATAATTTCTGTGTAAGTGGCAGCGCCGCCTGCATTGGTATCCAAAGGTGAATTAATGCCTGGCTTAAATTGCATATTGGTTGGTATATCCCTATAGCGGAATTTAAAACCACCTTCAATGCGGCCATACTTCAACGGACGTACATAATCAATATTTACATCGGCCACATGTTCATCAGATAAAAGTTTAAATGAATCAAGCCCGGTAAAAGCAGGAAGTATGTTGATGAAATTATACTTTTCATCCTCCCTGTGAAAAGTGTAATTAAACCCTGCATTTAATAAATGCCCTGCTTGCTTAAACTTATGCTGGTATGCAGCGGAAGCCACAATGGTTGTTTTTAATTCATCTTCCACAAACTGCCACAGACGCTGGCGTTTTACAGAGTCTGCATTAAAGAAGGGTTCATCACCATTATCAATTATTTTTTCTATACCATACAAGCCAGAAATGGTGAGCATATCATTATTTGATATGTTCCAGTCAATACCTGCTTTGCTGGTAACGAAATGTGTGTTGCGGTTTCTCTTTGTTTGCTGATTGATAACAGTACCATCATTAAAAGTTCTTGTTACAAATTCATTTTTATTAAGCGTTTCGGTGTACAGCCAGTCTGCCTGTACAAAAGCATTTATTTTATTCTTACGGTAGTTCAGTGAAATGGACGGGTTAATCTTTGGTGTACGCTGGTATTGTGGCCGGATGGTGGGCAGGTTTTCTTTCTTTATCCATAATGCGCCCAGGCCGGTTGTCAAACCAATTTTTCCATTAAAGCCCTGCTGCTTATTTTTCTTATAAATGATATTGATAATGCCTGCGTTGCCGTTAGCGTCATATTTGGCAGAAGGGTTATTGATGATCTCAATGCGTTCAATAGCGGAAGCTGGTAAGTTGTCTAATCCGGTTTGGCTGCCAAAGCCGGTGAGTGCAGTTTGTTTTCCATCTATCAGTATGGCCACTTTATCGCTTCCACGTAATTCCAATTTTCCATCCTGGCTGGTGGTAATACCGGGTAAATTTTTTAACGCCTGCAATACCGAACCTCCTGTTTGGCTGATGTTGGCAGCAACTGTGTAAGTTTTTTTATCCAGTTTATTGCTTACATCATCCTGCTTTGTTGTTACCACCACTTCATCCAGTTGCTTGCCATATACTTTCATTTCTATATCGCCAATATCAAGAAAGGGGCTTAGGCTGCCCACCAATATTTTTTTTGCAGTAATGATGTAGCCTGCCGATGATGCTTTCACTATGTAGTCACCCGGCATTATGTTTGTTATAGTAAACCTGCCATCTTCGTTGCTGGCAGTACCGGTTACAAAGGCACTGTCTCTTTCTTTAAGCAGTATGATGTTTACAAAGGGCAGAAGTGTTTTGGTATCAGCACTTTTAACCATACCTGATATTGTTATCTGTTGGCTATGGGCCAATGAAGTTATCATTACAGCAAATAAAAATATAATTGCTTTGGGTGTTTTCTGCTTCGTCATCAAGGGATGCTTCATTACTGCAAAAATAGTTTCACATTCGTATATGTACATATCATTTGATGAGCGGCAAATAAAAAAGCCTTCATTACGAAGGCTCCAATATTAAATCTAAATCAAAAAATATTACATAAGTTATTTTACTTCCATCTTCAGCAGCATTTCACTTTCGATAAATCCTTCCAGCTCATCACCCACCACACATTCGCCCACACCAGCAGGAGTGCCGGTAAAGATTAAATCGCCAATGTTTAATGAAAAGAAAGAAGACACATGGGCTATAATAGCTTCAAAATTAAAAGTCATTTGGCTAGAGTTGCCCTGCTGCACAATTTCTTTGTTTTTTGTAAGGCTAAAGTTGATGTTCTTTTTATTAAAACCTGGTACAATATCGATAAACTTTCCTACGGCGGCAGAGTTGTCAAATGCTTTTGCTTTTTCCCATGGCAGGCCTTTGGAGCTTAATTCTTTTTGTAAATCCCTTGCTGTAAAATCGATACCCACTGTTACGCCATTGTAATAATTAGCGGCATGGCGCTCCTGTATATATTTGCCATTTTTTGAAATACGCAACACCAGTTCGCATTCATAATGCAATTCATTTGTAAACTCAGGATAATAAAAAGGGGTATGGCTTTGCAGCAAAGCGCTTTTAGGCTTCATAAAAATCACCGGCTCATCCGGTATATCGTTGCCAAGTTCTTTGGCATGTGCCGCATAATTACGGCCTACACAAATTATCTTCATTGTTTTGCAGTTTAAAGGATACCGGGTTGAAAAACGAATATAGACAAATCGGGTAAAAAAACAACTTTGGGCTGGTAAATTTACTATGGCATTTATTTAATGGATAGCTTATTTACTTCTGTCATCGTTTGCTCAATACCTGCAGTTGCAAATTTTTCTATAATATCAACGCATTTCTGAATTTTTAATTGTACCACAGGCAGTTCGGTGCTGCTCCACTTACCCAATACAAAATCTGCTTGCATGCCTTTTGGATAATTATTACCCACGCCAAACCGCAGGCGTGGGTATTTATCATGGCCCAGGGTGGCTTCAATATCTCTCAACCCATTGTGCCCGCCTGCTGAGCCGGAAGCCCTCAAACGTAGTTTGTCTAAGGGCAGGGCAATGTCATCAACAATGGTAAGCGTATTTTCCAATGGTATTTTTTCTTTATCCAGCCAGTATTTAAAAGCTTTACCACTCAGGTTCATATAAGTAGTAGGGCAAATGCATACAAAAGGCTTGCCCCGGTACTTTACTTCGGCAATATATGCAAGGCGGCCTTCTTTAAACTCGCCGCCATGTTTTTTGACAAAGGCAAACACTACATCAAAGCCGATATTATGCCTTGTATTAGCATATTCATTACCAATGTTGCCCAGCCCTGCAATTAAAAACTTACTCATAAGGGCGTGAAGATAATAAACTACTGAAGTTTTAAAAACAGAGAGCGCTTTGCAAAAACAAAAAAACCAATAACCTTTCGGCCACTGGTTTTTAGAGGGTATTATTTTTTTTGATTACTTATTCCTATGGAACAGAAACCCATTTAATAAACGAAATAAATCTTTGAGTAAAAAGCTGCATGTAGTTTACCTGTGCAGCGGGCATACTGAGGGTGTTTGTTTTCATACTTTATAGGTTTAGATTATAAAATGTACGGATACAGGGCAGGCGAAACGGCTTCGCCTGATTGTTTTAAACGCAATAGTTAAGTATATATTGCCTTGCTGGCAAATTATTTTTACAAAAAGAAAATGCTATATCATTGCAGATAATAAAAGGAACACCACATTGTTACTAAAAATTACCAGGCACTGCATTATAGTTCTCCTGCTTATTTCATTGTGTGCACAGCAGGTAAAGGCACAGCCACCAGCTACTGTAAACCAGGGCCGGCTAAATGGTGTGGTGATAACAGAAGCTGTGTTGGCAACTGCAGGTACTATTGCCTTACACTACTTATGGTATAAAAAATTCCCCAAGAGCAGGTTTCATTTATTTAATGATAACGCAGAATGGATGTACATGGATAAAATAGGGCATGCCACCACGGCCTACAGCTTTAGTGCCATACAGTATGATATGATGCGGTGGAGTGGGGTAAATAATAAAAAAGCAGCATGGATTGGAGGACTTACTGCATTGGGGTTACAAACAATGATAGAGGTTTTTGATGGATTTAATTCTGAGTGGGGATTTTCAAAAGGGGATATGATAGCCAATATTTCTGGCTGTGCCTTGTTTGTGGCACAGCAATTAGCGTGGGGTGAGCAACGGGCAAGATTGAAATTTTCTTTTCATAAAACCATTTATTCAAAATATAACCGGGCAGAATTGGGGGCCAATAAATGGCAAAGCTGGTTGAAAGATTATAATGGACAAACGTACTGGCTTTCCATCAACCCGGCCTCATTTATGAAAAGCAGCACATCATTTCCTCAGTGGTTGAATGCAAGTGTGGGTATTGGTGCCAACGGGATGATTGGTGCCAGGACAAACCCTTCAAAAATTGGCGATCTTGAAATACCACAGTTCAGAAGACAGCACCGTTTTTTATTTTCGGTAGATGCAGATTTAAAAAGGATTGATAATACAAATATGAATCCACACATGTTGCTTACGGTTCCCAATGTGATGAAGTTTCCTGCACCGGCGCTTGAGTTTAAAAAAGACTCCTCCGTAAAGTTTCATTGGCTGTATTATTAATTTGTTTTTGTAAACACGGCTACAAACATTGAGTCAGCATTTATTTCACTGCCATCTAAGTTTTTCATTTCTATTAATTGTATGCCGGGTTGTTTGCTTATGTGGGCAACCACATCTTCGTTTTCTTTTTTAAATACAGAGCAGGTGATGTAAAAAAATAAACCATTGTGGTTTAAATGGGAGAGTATATTAACTGTAATCCTTTTTTGCCTGCTGGCAAATTCATCAATAGCCTCCGGGTTAAAAAAATAAAGCTGTTCTGGTGTTCTGCTCCAGGTGCCGCTGCCTGTGCAGGGTGCATCGCAAATGATGATATCGTATTTGGCAGCAGGTACTTCGCTGCTTATGTCTGCAACAAAATGGTGATAGTTTTTTATACCTGCTTTTTTAAAACGCTGTTGCAGGTTGGTTATAATACTTTGTCTTATGTCAGATACAGTAAGTTTTATCTTTCCTTGCAATAAATCAAATATCAAAATTGATTTACCACCGCTTGCTGCACAGCAATCCCATACTGTCACTTCTTTTTTATCGGGGAAAAAATTGCTTGATATTATATAATTTAAAACCTGCTGTGAATTGTAATCCTGTATCACCACTTCTTTATCTGGAGTTAAAAAATTCCCGATTTTGGTAGCAGGCGGAAATTGTACACAATTATTATTCTTCAAAAACTGGTATTCAGATTTTGATTTTTTTATTTTATCAACAACAGTGTTTTTGTATTGCGGCCGTGTTCTTATAAACAAATAGGGTTGTTCTAAAAATGATTTTGAAAATAATTCAGCATTTGTATCGTCATTCAACTCATTGGTAAATGGAAAAATATCCCTTACCGAAAAGCCTGCTTTGGCAATGATGATTTTTTCTTGAACAGATTTTGTTATTGCATTTGCCCACCCTGGTTTTAGTTCTTGTACTAATGCGGATGGGTCCTTGCTGGTAAGAAAAAAAGCAGTGATGATATTTTCTTCTGTTATGTTTTTGTTCAGCGCCAGCCCAATCCTGAAATAACTGTAGCACAACGATGCTATTTGTTTCCTGTCTTTAGATCCATACTTTTTTTCTTTTGCAAAAAAATGTTTTAAAAAAATGCTGAACGGTATTTCACCTTTATACAAACGGAGCATTTGTATTGCTGTATTGATGTGGGAATGATGCCGGCTCATGTTTAAAAAACAACGGCTGGTTTTATTTGCCAGCCGTTTTATCAAAAATATTTTTTCCGTTAAATTTCAAGAAGGCTTTTTAGCGGGTCTTTTCCAAACAATAACAGGGCAGGGTTTTCTAATAATTCTTTTACTCTTACAAGGAAGCTTACAGACTCTCTTCCGTCAATAATCCGGTGATCGTAACTTAAAGCAATGTACATCATGGGTTTAATAATTACCTGCCCGTTTATGGCCATGGGCCTCTCTTGTATTTTGTGCATACCCAGTATGGCGCTTTGCGGTATATTAATGATGGGAGTGCTCATAAGTGATCCAAACACGCCGCCGTTGGTGATAGTAAAAGTACCTCCGCTCATTTCTTCAATAGTTAATTTATTATCTCTTGCTTTTGTCGCCAGTTCCACTACTTTCTTTTCTATTTCCGACATACTTAAACTTTCTGCATTGCGTATTACTGGTACTACTAACCCTTTTGGAGCAGATACTGCAATTGAAATGTCACAGAAATTGTGATAAACTATATTTTCTCCATCTATCATTGCATTTACAGCCGGCCATTCCTGCAAGGCAAAGCAGCATGCTTTTGTAAAGAAACTCATAAACCCAAGGTTCACCCCATGCAGTTCTTTGAATTTGTCCTTATGCTTGGCCCTTATGTCCATGATGGAACTCATATCCACTTCATTAAATGTAGTGAGCATGGCAGTGGTATTCTTTGCTTCAACCAGCCGCCTGCTGATTGTTTTACGCAGGTTGCTCATTTTTTCCGGCTTAGCATCTCGGCTGAATAATTCAGTACCAGGTTTCCGGCCTGGGGTGCTCATGGCGTCCAGCACATCCTGTTTAAATATTTTACCGTTGCTGCCAGTGGGGGTAATGGTTTTTGGGTCTACCTTTTTATCGGCCATCATTGCTGCCGCCACAGGGGTAGCTTTCAATTCTGCAGCAGGTGTTGGTTTTGGTGTTTCTTTTTGTTCTGCGGTGGCAGCAGCTTTATTGATTTCTGGTTCTTTTGCAGGTGCAGTACCTTCTGGTTTTGCAGCAGCAGTGTCTATTTTACAAACGATATCGCCAATTTTTATTGTATCGCCTTCGGTAGCCATTGTGGTTAACATACCAGCTTGTTCTGCATTTATTTCAAAAGTAGCTTTTTCGCTTTCAAGTTCTGCAATCACTTCATCTCTTTCCACCCATTCACCGGTCTTCTTTAGCCATTTTACCAGTGTTACTTCGGTTATGCTTTCACCCACGGTGGGCACTTTTGTTTCTACAACCATATTTTATGTTTATGAGGAACGCAAATTTCGGGTAAAATAAACTATTATTGCAAACGGAATTTAACCTTGGCGGCAGAAAATTAAAATCACCCGTTTAAGGTATAAGGTTTTTATAAAATCTTTTTTAATTTTATAGTGTTAATTCTGCTATCCTTTGTTCACCGTTTACTAACTGTACCTGCCCGATTGCTAAATTTTTTTTATCAATAATGAATAAACTATTATTTTACATTCAGAAATTAACTGTTAACAATCAATAAACTATCGCTCCATGAAGTTTAGAAAATTACACCTTGCAATGCTGGCCTGTGGTACTGCTGTATGCAATGTTGCATCTGCACAGCTTTTTATCGACCAGGCAACATTCACCATACAAAACGGCGCCACCGTTACAGTACAAGGGGATGTAACCAGCAATGTTGATATCCAGGGTACAGGAAAAATAATCCTGAAGGGTACATCAAATCAAAATGTAAACATGAACGGGTTCAGTGTACCCAATGTTGAAATTGACAATGCCGCTAACGTAACTCTCACCGGCAGTGCTAAAGTGGCTGGTGATGTATTATTTACCAACGGCAAAGTGATAATGGGAAACAATAGTGTGTCACTAGCGAGCGCAGGTACTATTACCAATGCCAGCAGTGCCAAGTATTTTGTAACCAGTGGTACAGGAAGGGTGATTAAAGCTGCTTTGGCTGCATCGGCTTTTAGCTTCCCGGTAGGAAATTCGCTTACTTCTTACACGCCACTTTCAGTTTCAAATTCCGGTACGGCTGATAGTATTGGTGTAAGGGCATCTGCCACCGTTCTTAACCAAGGATCAACAGGTACTGCATTTACAAAAGAAGTGGTTAACAATACGTGGACAGTCACAGAAGCTGTTGCTGGTGGTAGCAACCTTGCTCTTACTGCAACTTGGGCAGCAACAGATGAATTAACTGGTTTTGACAGGACAAGGACAGGTATATCAACTTATCTTACAGCTCCGGTTGCAAGTGTTGGTTGGGACTTATTAAATAGTCAAACTGCTGCTGCATCAGGCGCAGGACCATATACAGTATCACGTTCTGGGTTTACCTCTGCAGGTTCTTTTGCAGTAGGTACAAGACCGGTGCTTTCACCATTGTTAGTTTCTCCAAAAATTATTTTACAAGGAGCATATAATACTACTCTCGATAGAATGAGTGATGCATTACGCAGTGCTAATCTTATTCCATTAACTGAACCTTATTCAACTGCTACCGGCGGTACTTTAATGAGTGCAAGTAATGCCACAAGGGGAAGCGGTGGTGGTGAAACATCAACTGCTTCTGTTGTAGGTAGTGCAGCTGGTGCCGCTAGTGATAATACAATAGTTGACTGGGTATTAGTACAACTGCATAATTCCGGAACCAACACTGTTATCTCACAAAGAGCTGCTCTGTTACAAAGAGATGGAGATGTAGTTGATGTTGATGGAACTTCTCCTGTAAATATGGCTGGTAATGCAGCAGGTGGGTATTATGTGTCTATTAAACATAGAAACCATATAGGGGTAAGAGTTGCTTCTGCATTGACACTTGCAAAAACTACAACAACAAATTACGATTTCAGTTCTGGTTTAGCTCAAGTACTGGCCCCTGCTGCTGGTACGGCAATGACAAATAAATATGGTACGTCTATTACAACGACAAAATATATGTTATGGGGTGGTAATGGTAATGCCAATACTACCTTGAGGTATGCTGGTGCTGCTAATGATGAAAACGCTTTATTAAATACAGCGCCTTTGAGCGGAAGTAAAAGCTCAGTTGCTTCAGGCTACTATTTGACAGATTATAATATGAATGGGAATGTAAGGTATGCAGGTGCTTCAAATGACGAAAACATGCTGCTTAATACAATATTACTGGGTGTAAAAGCCACAGTTGTTCAACAGGCTACATTCTAAAAACACAACTCGAACTAACATCATAATAAGAAAGTATATGAAAAAAATTATAAGCAGTTTATTACTCTTCAGTATTATTAGTAATGCTGCATTTTCCCAAACGGTTTCAGGCTCCATCAGAAAAGGAACTACCACTAATGTATTGGAAGTATTAGCCAAACCTACTGCTAATATAAATGCACAGGTAGGTAACATTAATATCACATTTAGTATTCCTGATCAGGGTGCAAGCAATCCAACTGATGCAAGTATTACAAAGGCAACAAATCTTAATAATGCTACTTTAATACCAACAGATGGAAACAACCCTTATATCATTAGTGGAAGGGCGTACTACTCATACCTGTTACTTCAGAGTAGCACAGCTAGTGATGTGCCTTCAGCTCTTACTGCTAATACAGATAACCTTATTGCTACATTTACATTTACAGCTCCCTACAATACTGGTATAAGGCTTGATGACCTTACAAGTTCAGGAGGTGGACCAAATTTTCAAATGACCTGGTATGTTCAATTTAACCAGGGTGTTGGAGATGTAACAGATTATACAAATCCTTTCTATGGTTATTATAATGTAGGGGATGCAGTTAATAATGGTGGTACTGGAGCTCAATATGTAACACTTGTTGTAAAGTTTGTTGATTTTACTGCTATCAAAAATAATAATTCAGCCATTTTAAACTGGTCAGTAGAAAGCGAAGGGGAAAATACAGCTTCTTATGAAATTCAAAAGAGCCTTGACGGTATCAATTTTACCCCGGTAAAAAATATTGCTGCATTAAATAATGGAAGGACAAGTAATAGTTATAGTACAACTGTTGAAAATCTTTCAGCCATTCGTTCGGCTGGATATATTTACTTCCGTATTAAGCAAACAGACCGTGACGGTAAATTTGTTTATTCCGTAATTAGAAATGTAAGAGTTGATAGCAAAGGTTTTTACGTTGGGGTTTATCCTAACCCGGTAAAAAATACTGCAAACGTAAATTTTGATTTGGAAGCTAACGGTGAAGTTGCGGTATCATTGATTGATGCTACCGGAAAGCAATTATTTGTAAAACAACTGCAAGGCATTAAAGGAGCTAACCTTACTCAAATTGACATGAGTAACATGGCAACGGGCAGTTACATTTTGAAAGTACAAAGCGGCACTGATGTAAAAGTGATACCAGTTGTGAAAGCTGAGAATTAAGTTTCTAAATTTATATGATAAAAATAAACCCCTCAATTGAGGGGTTTATTTTTTTGCTTGAATGTTCTGCAGATTTAAGAATGAATAAACTAAAAACAATTAGATTTCAAAAGCCTTTTCTACTAATGAAGCCTGTTCTTTTGCATGTACTTTATTATAGCCTGTGGCAGTAGAGGCGCTGGCACTACGGCTGATGATATAAAAGTTAATGTTCCTGACATTCATCCGCATATAAGAGGCAGCACCCATATTAAGCGGTTCTTCCTGTACCCAATGCCAAATGGCTTTGCTGTATTTTTTGTACAGTTCGTCAAGTTGATTTTGTGGTAAAGGATAAATTTGTTCTAGTCTTATCACTGCCACATCCTTCCTGTTTTCTTTTTGCTGTCTTTCTGCTAAATCATAATACACTTTGCCGGAACACAGTAAAACCTTTTTTACATCCGCCGCATTGTCAATATAACTATCGTCAATCACTTCTTTAAAGCTGCCACTGATAAATTCATGCTGGTGGCTGTATGTGCCTGTATGCCGCAGGTTAGCCTTGGGCGAAAAGTTAATCAATGGTTTTCTGAATGGCCATGTCAATTGCCTGCGTAGTGCATGAAAGAAATTGGCCGCAGTAGTAATATTAGTAACTACTATATTCAGTTCTGCACACATTTGTAAAAAGCGTTCCATCCTGGCGCTGCTGTGCTCTGGGCCCTGTCCTTCGTATCCGTGTGGAAGCAGCATTGTAACGCCATTCATCCTGTTCCATTTTTGCTCCCCTGCAATGATAAACTGGTCAATCATTGTTTGTGCCCCATTACAGAAATCACCAAACTGGGCTTCCCAAATTACCAAAGCATTGGGATTGGCCATAGCATACCCATATTCAAAACCAAGCACTCCATATTCACTCAACAAAGAATTGTAAATTCTGAAACGGCCTTTTGCAGCTTCAATACCCTTTAACCTGCTGTAAGGCTTGTTTGTGTTTTCATCCTGCAATACTGCATGGCGGTGAGAGAAAGTGCCACGGCGAACATCCTGTCCGCTCATGCGAACATCTTTACCTTCTAATAACAAACTTCCATAAGCCATTAGTTCGCCTGTTGCCCAGTCCACTTTCTTTTCATCATTATACAGTTTTACTTTATCCTGTATAATTTTCTCAACTTTTTTTAAGGGCTTAAAATCAGTTGGCCATTGCATGATGTGTTTAAATAATTTTTCAAAGTCACTACTGCTGATGGCAGTGGATGGAGATTGTTTAAAATCTTCGTCTGTAGCTTTTCTCAAGCTTTTCCAAGCTAATTCAGGAGCCTGGTAATGATAAGGCAGGGGATTTTGTTTTACTTCATCTAAACGCTCCTGCAAATCAGTCCAGAATTTTTTCTCCATTTCTTTAGCCAGTTCCTGAGCATCTGATTCGCCATTGTTTAATAAAAACTTAGTGTATACTTCTCTTGGATTGGGGTGTTTGTCAATTAAAGCGTACAACTGAGGTTGTGTAAATTTTGGATCATCACCTTCATTGTGCCCGTGTTTACGGTAGCACACCATATCAATAAATACATCGCAATTAAATTCCTGACGATAGCGGGTGGCAATTTCAACGCATTTTACCACAGCTTCTGCATCATCACCATTTACATGCAGCACCGGCGCCTGCACCATAGCGGCTAATGATGTACAGTAATCAGCTGTTCTTGCATCATCAAAATCGGTAGTAAAACCAATTTGGTTGTTAATTACAAAGTGGATGGTACCACCTGTATAATATCCTTTCAGCCCACTCATTTGTAACACCTCGTACACAATACCCTGGCCTGCAACCGAGGCATCACCATGAATAAGGATGGGAAGTATTTTTTCGTAGTCACTATTATAAAGCACATCAGCTTTTGCCCTGCTAAAACCCACCACCACAGGGTCAACTGCTTCAAGATGAGATGGGTTTGGCATTAACTTAAGGTGCATTGTTTTGCCATCTGCTGTTTGTACTTCACTACCATAACCCATGTGATATTTTACATCACCGCTGCCCATTGTTTGATCAAGGGTGGCTGTGCCTTCAAATTCACTAAATATTTGTTCGTACGTCTTGCCCATGATATTGGCCAGTACATTCAGCCTTCCACGGTGTGCCATACCAATTACCACTTCTTCCACACCACCATTAGCTGCCATACTTATGATGGCATCCAATGCAGCAATAGTCGTTTCGCCGCCTTCTAATGAAAATCTTTTTTGCCCTATGTATTTGGTGTGAAGAAACTTTTCAAACATTACCCCTTCATTTAGTTTCTCCAGTATCCTTTTTCTTTTTTCTAATGGCAGGGGTTGCTGAAATTCTTTTTCCATTGCGGTTGTAAGAAAGTCAATTTTCTTTTGATCGCTTATATACTTAAACTCAATGCCTACATGTCCTGCATAACATTTTTCCAAATGGGCCTGTATATTTCTTAAAGTAGTAGGCCCAAGCCCTAATAAATTACCTGCATTATATGTAGCATCAAGGTCTGCTTCGGTAAAACCATAAAACTCTAATTCAATGTTTGCACCTCTGTCTTTTCTTTTGCGAATGGGATTTGTTTTTGCTAAAAGATGGCCTTTGTTCCTGTAACCCAGAATCATTCGGTAAGCCCTTATTTCTTTCATCCAGTCAATATCAGATTGAAGCTTACCATTTTCTGCTGGTTTGGTATTTAATGTGCTACCACCATTTGCATTTGAAACAGCAAAGTCAAAACCATCAAAAAACTTACGCAGGTCTGCGTCAATGCTTTCTGGGTTTTTTACATAATCCTGATACAGGCTTTCTATGTAAGCAGGGTGGGAGCTGGTGATATACTGGAAGTCCTTCATAATGTAAGAGGGATTTTTGGGATGACAAAGTTAACGTTAAATGCCACTGGGCAATGCAGTATCCTGGTTAGTTTCTCTTAAAATTTTATCCAGCAAGGTTGTTGTTATTACACTTAGTAAAACATAACCGGCAAACCAATAAAAACCTGGCTGCAATATTGCCTTTGTATTTTCCATGGCGTTGGCGCCAAGAAATGCTGTAAAAATGCTGATGGCAAACACATCGGCCATTGCCCATTTGCTAATAAAGCCAATAAAGCTCCTGTAACCTGGATTAATTTTTTTGGAGAAAAGAACTACGAAAACCAGTACAGATTTAACTAATGGCACCACAATTCCGAAGAGTAAAATAAGGGTAAAGGGAAAATGGTTTGCAGATTCCCAAAGGGAGCCAAGGGTTCCAAGAATGCTCCTTTTTTCGTTGAACAGGTTAAGCTCTATCAAAAACCGGGTGCTGATGTTTATCTGCAGCATATCCAACACCAGGCCGGGTATTAATAAGCAGATGGAGGCAATGTGCAGCAATAATATTGTAGTTTTAAGCCTGTTCATACGGAAAAATAATAGTTTGTCCTGGAAAATCAGGGAATTTTGAAAAAACCTTTTATTTCGTTGCTTTCTTTCTGTTTCATTCCCCTATCTTTGCAGCCCAAAATAAAAAAAACAATGGCAAACCATTCAGCTACCAAGAAAGATGTACGTCAGAGCCGCAAG
Source organism: uncultured Ferruginibacter sp. (assembly GCA_964494815.1). Lineage (GTDB taxonomy): Bacteria > Bacteroidota > Bacteroidia > Chitinophagales > Chitinophagaceae > Ferruginibacter. The sequence goes on from CAZBTD010000053.1 coordinate 18,917, forward strand.
CGTAACGAACGTAACCGTTATTATGGTAAAACCACTCGTAACGCTATCCGTGACCTGAAAGCAATTGAGGAAAAAGGCGCTGCAGCCAAGCAATTACCAACAGTTGCATCTTTAATAGATAAATTAGCTAAAAAAGGTACAATTCATAAGAATAAAGCTGCTAACTTAAAGAGCAAACTAGCTAAGAAAGTTAATGCTTTAGCAAAGTAATTTTATCAGTATCCAACAAAAGATATTAAAACCTGTCAATAATTGTTGGCAGGTTTTTTTGTTAATGACAGGCTGTGGTTGATAAAAAATTATTCATCCATAACTGCAATTGTTATTTTTGAATTGCCAAACAAACGATTATGCTCAAATTTATTCCTCTTGTGTTTCTTACAGTTGCTTTCCAGAATGTAATTGCTCAAGTTCCAGTTGGTTATTATAACAATGCTTATAATGGTGCAGTACCTAAAACCTGTGCAGATTTGAAAACTGCTTTGTTTAACATCGTTTCTACCGATACTGATTACGTTGCATACAACTCTGCAGATGGTTCGTATGATACACAAAACGGTGTAAACAACTTTGATCTGCATCGTAATGATGATAATACGGCAGACATTGTTTGGGATATGTACACCGACAACCCAACGGGGCCAGAGCTATATTCATTTGATACCGTTGCGGATGAATGCACAAGTAATTTCCAACCTATCATTGGGTTTTGTTACAACAGGGAGCATGCTTATCCTCGTGCATGGTTTGGTGATGATTTTCATATTCGTGGCGACCTGCATAATATTTTTGCTACCGATGGAGAAACAAATGCAAGGCATGCCAACTGGCCTTATGGGGATGTAGCCAATGCATCATGGACATCACCTGCCGGCGCCAAACTTGGCAGCAGCAATACTGCTGTTACTGGTTACAACGGGACTGTGTTTGAAGTAATTGATGAATACAAAGGCGATTTCGCAAGAGTAATGTTTTATATGGTAACGGCTTATGAGGGTTTTATGCCAGCATGGAAAAATGTTTCTACCGCTGATTCTGTGTTGGATGGAACCACCTGGCCTTCTTTGGATTCATGGGCGCTTAAGCAATGGTATAAATGGCATATTCAGGATCCGGTGAGCCAAAAAGAAATTTCAAGAAACGACAGTGTTTTTAGTGTGCAGGGCAACAGGAATCCATTTATAGATCATCCTGAATTTGTTGCATTGATTTGGCAGTGCACTGGCTTAGTGCCTGTAACGATTACAGATTTTACCGCAGCAAAAAACGTAAGTGATGTTGTGCTGCAATGGAATGTAACAATGGAAACCAACTTTAAGCATTACGAGGTGGAAAGAAGTATCGATGGCGTTTCTTTTAATTTGATAGGAGTGATTGCGGCACAAAACAAACCGGTATATAACCTGCCTGATGTGAACGTTCCTGATGTAAGAACTGTTTTTTACCGTCTTAAAATGGTGGACAGGGACGGACATTTTACTTACAGCAAAACCGTAAGCGTAAATCTTAACAGGAAGAACAGGGATATTACAGTTTATCCAAATCCTGCTGTGAATGAAATTAATATTTCATTGTTGCAATCATTGCCAACAGGCAGTGTGATTAAGATTACAGATATTGCCGGAAGAGAATTGATTGTTCAAAAAAATGTGGCAGGGCAACAAAATATTAAAGTGAAGGTGAATAAATTACCTGCAGGTAAATATTTTATATCTGTATTTAGTAATAGTGATGTTTTGAATGATGCATTTATGATTATGAAATAAAATGCTTTTCATGAAAAAAGGGCTGTCATCGGATTAGATGACAGCCCTTTTTTATTTCTAAGGTTCTATTTATTTTTTAATAACGGAACCAAGTTATCTTTTACATACTGCAGGCTTTTTTTAATATTTTCATCCCCCGGCACTGGCAGATTTTCCTGCTCCACATAAAAATATTCCATACCAGACAGGCCTGCATTATTAAATACCGTTTTAAAATCTACAATGCCAGAACCTACTTCTGTTTGGGTTTTAGAGTCGGCTTTCGACATATCTTTCACATGCCACATTTTAAACCTCCCAGGGGCACGCTTAAATATTTCAATTGGGTCTTCTTTTGCAAATTGTACCCAGTATAAATCAAGTTCAAGATCTACTAGATCTTTATCGCATTCGCTCATTAAAATATCATACCCTGAAACACCACCCTCATATTTCACAAATTCAAACTCATGGTTGTGATATGCCATTTTGAGTTTACTGTCTTTGCACTTTTGTGCCGCTTTATTAATTTTTTCAGCAATCAATTTGTAATCATCCAGGCTATCTCTTTGCTCCGGTGGAAACCATGGTATTACTACATATTTGTGACCAAGCGCCAATGCCGCATCAATTACATTTTGCCCACCATCATCAAACAGGTCAAGCATATAATGTCCGCTTGGCGAAGCAAGCTTATTTGCTTTTAGCATTTCCGCAACCTTTCCCGGTTTGTTTTTAAAGAAATCGCCTTCTTTGCTAAAACCAAACATTTCTACACTACTATATCCTGTGCTGGCAATTTTTGCCAATACTTTGTCAAGACCGTCTTTCAATTCATCCCTTAACGAAAATAGCTGGATACCTACAAGTTGTTGGCTGGCCACGTTGTTTGCGGCTTTCATATCGCAACCCACCATAAGGCCTGCTGCTGTGATGCCTGAGTTTACTAAAAATTTTCTCCTGTTCATATAAATACGTTTAAAAAGTGATTAACCTTCTGCCCATGCTTTGTCGCCTTTTTTATAAGGGAAAGCCCCATCATACTTGCCTGGTACCGCTATATGGCGTAGTGTTTCTGTTACGCCTGTTTTTGAAGTAAAGAAACCAAGCAGTGTTAATTGCTTCATCATTGTATAATAATGCAGTGGTTTTTTTTCTTCTTCTTTTTTGCCCTCATTCTCTTTATTTACGCTATCATTAAATGTCTTTGCTTCTTTTTCAAGCGTTACTAAAAAATCGTGGCGTTGTTTAGCATCACAATCCATAAATGACTTGCCATTAGCTTTGTTACAGGCTTCATCCAATTGAACAATACCTTTAGTAAAGGCAGTTTGCTGCGGCTGGGTGTAACAATCAGTAACATATACTTTCATTAACTCACCCACTTTTGCGGCTTTGGCACCGGGTGTATTTGTTGCAGGAATAATGGTTTCCCCAATCTCATCCAACAGGGCGATGGTGGCAGGCGTAAAACCAGCTTCTAATACGGCGCCGCTTTTACAACCGGTTAAAAATAATTCACCGCCAATAAATGCCCCGCCAGTGAGCAATGCTATGTTTTTTAATAGTTCTCTTCTTTCCATTTTGAGATTATTTTAAATGATGAATTTTAAATGAAAAGACAGCAGCCGATTCGAAATTTAAAATTCAAAATAGATTTACAAGTTTTGTTTTTTTAATTCACTCACTGCATATTCAGCTGCTCTTGCCGTT
>CAZBTD010000054.1:0-18974 GCA_964494815.1 uncultured Ferruginibacter sp.
GCAGGAGTATCAGGAACCTTATTGCCAGCAATAGTGTAAATGTTTCATCTGCCGCAGGCGATTCATTAAAAATTACCGGGGTATTATCTTTTGGGGCAAGCAGTAAAGCATTTGCTTCAGGCGATAATGTGATATTGGTTTCAAACGCTACAGGCACTGCAAGGGTGGCAGATATTACTAATAATGGTGTACTAAGTGGCAATTCTTTTACAGGAAAATTTGTAGTACAGCGATATATTCCTGCACGAAGGGCATGGCGGCTGTTGACAGCGCCAATTGTTGCTGGTGCACAAACAATAAACCAGGCATGGCAGGAAGGCGTCGGTGGTACATGGTCTTCAAATCCGGCACCTGGTTATGGCACACATATATCAGGCGGGCCAGCCCGAACTACGGCACAAGGATATGATCAGGGGCCAAACCTTGCATCAATAGCAGGATACACTGGCACGGGGTGGACTTATCTACCCCCCACAACCAGTGATCTTGTAAGCAGCAAAGAGGGCTGGTTGCTTTTTGTTAGAGGATCGAGATCCGTCAACTTGCCTTTGTCAACTCCGGCTACGGTGGCCGATAATACAGTACTAAGGCCTATCGGTGCAATTAGATTTGGCACTCAGCCCACAATTACAAATACAACCGGAGGTTTTATTGTAGTTGGTAATCCATATCCATCACCCATTAATTTTAAAACAATAAACAAAACAGGTGTAATTGGAGGCATGGGTGGAAACAATGCTTATACGCTATGGGATCCAAATCTTGCAGGCAGCAGTGGTGTAGGTGCTTTTGTAACATTTAGCTGGAACAGTGGCACCAGTTCTTATGATAAAACTATTGTTACAGGGTCAGGCACTACAAATATTAATACCAATGGTATGATACCTTCCGGCTCTGCATTCTTAATTAATCAATCTGCAGGTGGTACCATTACTATTGCAGAAAAAGATAAAGACACAGTAGTGTATGCCACGCCTTATTTGTTCAGGCCTTTGTCACAACCTTCATCAATACGGTTGAGCCTTTATTTACCGGAAGCCGATGGAACAAAATCAGTTACTGAAGGAGCATTGATTACATTTAGTGAACAATCTAACAATGCGATAGATTATGAAGATGCGGTTAAGCTGTCCAACATCAGGGAAAATTTTGCTATTGCAAAAGAAGGGCAAAAGATTGCTATCGAACGAAGGGGGCTGCTGGCAGCCAATGATACCATCTTTTATAAGATGTGGAACATGAAGCAGAAAAATTATTTTCTTGAACTGGCGTTTACAAATATGGTGCTGCCTGAAGGCAGAATAGCATATCTTGAAGACACATATCTTGGTACAAAAACAGTACTCAATTTCGCAGACACCACCACAGTAGAGTTTAACGTTACTGCTGATATGGCTTCTGCAAATGAAGATCGTTTCAGAATTGTAATGGCGGCCTCAACAGTAGTGCCGGTTACATTCACTACTGTTAAAGCATACCAGCTTGGTATCGATATAATGGTTGAATGGGGTGTTGAAAATGAAATCAATATTACTAACTATGAAGTTGAAAAATCGGCTGATGGTATTAACTTTATATCCATAGGGACGGCTGAAGCAAGGGGAAGTAATACTACTTATACAATGCTTGATAATCATGCATTGCAAGGCGCTAATTACTACAGGCTAAAGAGCATCGACAATACTGGCCGTGTTATTTACAGCCGCATAGTAAAAGTTATTATTGGAAAAGGCAAACCTTCAATAGCTGTTTATCCTAACCCTGTTACAGATGGCATTATCAATATCAGCTTTAATAATATGCCAGCAGGTGTATATGCAGTAAAATTGTATAACGCTGCCGGGCAACTTGTTTATACAAACCGGCTGACACATAACCCTGGCAGTGCAGCACAAACACTGCGACTGGCTAATGAACCGGCAAATGGGGTGTATCAATTAGAAGTAATAAATAAGGATGATAAAAAGGAAACCTTTAAGTTGATAGTGAAGTAAAATAATAGTTTGTTATATATGAGGGCGCTTTTGTGAGCGCCCTCTTTGTTATAAACCTGCGCTACCTTGTTTATCTATAATAAACTGCATTACATAATCCAGTTCTACATGAGCCTTGTGCATTGCATCTATAATTTCATCACGGTTTACATTGGCCGCAAATCCTTTTTCCTTAAATCTTTTTTTCAGGCCTTTTAATTCCATCCCTTCATATCCGCCTGGCCGCATTAAACTATAAGCATGTGTAAGGCCGCTGAGCTCATCAAAAGCATACAGCATTTTATCCATTTGTGTTTCTGGCTGTACACCAAAATGATTTGGGCCATGGCTTGCAATAGCCCTAATAATTTCAGGATCAATATTTCTTGCTTCCAGCTCTTCAATAATTTTTTTGCAATGTAGTTCCGGCCATTGATCCCAGTCAGCATCATGCAGCAAACCTGCCATTTCCCATCGCCATTGATCGGCTTCATTCAAATTTTCTTTTTCCGCTGCCCAGCATTTCATTAAATGAGCTACCTGTTTCATGTGCAGTTGCAGGCGTTCGTTTTTTACCCAATCGTTTAATAATTGGTAAGTTTCTTCTATAGTAAGTACATTGCCTGTATTGGCAGGATTGCCGAATACAGACCTGTTTAAGTGTAATGACATGCGATTATTTATTTAAAAACTCTACAATCAATGGAAACTCTTTTTCAGGTTCTTCCACCTGTGGGTTGTGGCCACTTTTTTCAAATATTATAAATTGCGCCTGCGGACAATATTCTTTATACTTTACCTGCATCCATGGAACGGCTACTCTATCATACCGGCCGGCAACAATTAGTACCGGCATTTTTAATCTTTTCAGTTTTGCTCTTACATCGTATTTGCCAATATCACTTGTAACAACAAAATCTCCATCAGGCCCTACCATTTGGTAATAGAGTTTTGTGTTAAATGGATTTGGATAAGGTTTTCGTTTTCCCCGGTTTACAAACTTATCAGGGTTATAAGCGTATAGGAAACCATACGGCACCCTGCCATAAATTTCCTGGTGCTTTTCGCTGCTGCTGATAGCACCTTTCTTTCTTGCTGCCATCAGTTCTTTCCATACTTCAGGATAATTTGTTTTTATTTCATGGTTGCTGTTGTCATCATTTTCCTGCCACATAGCGCCGCTGTGAAAACCATTGGCAATAATCAGGTGAGAAACATTTTTGCCATACTTTAAGGCATAGCTCTGTGCTACCAGGCTTCCATAGGAATGTCCAAGCAGGTTTATTTTATTAAGCCCCATTGCTTTTCGCAACCCCTCAATATCTTCAACATCCCTTGCAATGGTATATTCTTTTACATTTTTTGCTGTATCAGATTTACCACGCCCAAAAGCATCAAAATAAATCAGTTGAATATTCCCTTTTTTTGACAATGAGTCAAAACTCCTGTATGGCAAGTGATTTCCTCCCGGTCCGCCAGGGATAATAATAAGCGGCTCACCTTTGCCGACAGTTACCACCCACAGTTTTGCACTATTAATAGTATAATACAGTCCGCCTGTCCAGCTGTCTGGAAAAGCTGTTGTATCAGTGGCTTGCGAAAACGCTGTAATTGCCGAAAAGCCAATTAAAATTAAAAAACCTGTCTTTTTCATACGCATTATTAAAAACCGAAAGTACGAAAGGGATAATCATTAGAAATTAACAACCAAACTAATTTGACAGGATTTTATTTACTGATATTTGCCTGCAAGTTTTTTATGCAACTACCTGAGGCATTTATACAATCCATAGAAAAAGCAAAAGGCTTTGATAAAGTGGCTTTTGAGGAAGTACACGAAAAGGGTGTGCAAATAACTTCGGTTAGGAATAACCCCAACAAAATATTCAACATAGTGAGCGAAGCCGAACTGCAATATTCAATATTCAATGTTCCATTAGAAAGTGTGCAATGGAATAGCAATGGTTTCTATCTTTCAGAAAGGCCTTCCTTCACTCTCGACCCATTATTTCATGCAGGTGCTTATTATGTGCAGGAAGCAAGCAGTATGTTTTTGGAAGAAGCATTAAAACAAACTACAGATTTATCCAAGCCATTAAAAGTACTAGACCTGTGTGCAGCACCCGGCGGCAAATCAACTTTAATACAGGCTGTAATAAATGATGAAAGTTTATTGGTGAGCAATGAAGTAATAAAAACACGAGTTAATATTTTATCAGAAAATATTTCCAAATGGGGCGCTGCCAATGTGATTGTTACTAATAACGACGCAAAAGATTTTCAAAGGCTGGCTGGCTATTTTGATGTGATAGTGGTGGATGCGCCATGCAGCGGCAGTGGTTTGTTTCGCAAAGACAAAGAAGCCATTAATGAGTGGAGCCTGCAAAATGTGTCGCTGTGCAGCCAGCGGCAACAAAGAATATTAGCAGATGTGTTGCCTGCATTGAAAGATGATGGCGTATTGATTTATTCAACCTGTTCATACAGTGAAGAAGAAGACGAGTATATAGCGGATTGGTTGATGGAAGGGTTTAAGGTTGAGGGTTTAAGGTTGAAGCTTGATGACAATTGGGGTATTGTAGAAACGCAATCAGAAAAACATAAAGCCTATGGTTACAGGTTTTATCCTGAAAAAGTAAAAGGCGAAGGTTTTTTTATTGCAGCATTTAGAAAAACAGATGCAGGAAGTAGTTTACTTGCAGGAAAACAAAAGAGCAAGACTGAAAAATTAAGTAACAAGGAAATAGAAACAGTAAAGCCTTATTTGAAAGATGCCGTCAATTTTTTCTTTATCAGGCAAAATGATGAAGCGATTGCTATACCAAAAGTTTTTGAGGAAGATTTATCGGTTATCCAAAGCGGTTTGTACATAAAAAAAGCTGGCGTTAAAATTGGCTCCATCATACGCAATGAATTGCTGCCGCATCACGAACTGGCATTAAGCAATATTATTAATGAAAATCTTCCCTCAGTAACATTGGATGAAAGCAACGCTTTGCAATACTTGCGTAAACAAGATATTGCTGTTGAAACAAATCTCAAAGGATGGGCATTGGTAAAGTATAAAGGTTTGCCACTGGGCTGGGTAAAGGTTTTGCCTAACCGCATTAACAATTATTACCCAAAAGAGTGGCGCATTCTTAACAAGTAATGTGTGTGCCAACCAACTAATTTCTGCATCTTTGCCGCAGAAGAAAACAAAAAGCATGAAGCGTATCGTAATTCTCTTTTTTTTAGCACCGTTCATTGCGGCTGCACAAAACAAACCTTTAATAATTGAAGGAGCATCACCTAACTTATATATTACACATACTGTAGCCCCCAAAGAAAATTATTACAGCATCGGCAGGCTTTACAATATCAGCCCAAAGGAAATAGCGCCTTTTAATAAACTGGAATTAGAAAAAGGCCTGGCTCTTAACCAATCAATCAAAGTGCCTTTGACGAGCAACTTTTCACAAGATGCTGTTGTTGCTGCTGATGAAGCATTGGTGCCTTTATACCATGTTGTAAAGGATAAAGAAGGATTGTACAGAGTAAGCACTACTTATAACAAACTTCCATTAGAGACATTAAAGCAATGGAACAATATTTCAGGCGATGGAGTTAGCAACGGTACAAAACTGATTGTTGGTTATTTGAAAGTAAAAAAAGAGTTATCAGCATTTGCAAATGGCGCAAAAGCAGTTGCACCTGTGGCAGTAAATACTGCACCAGCTAAAGAACCAGAAAGCAAACCTGAACCGAAGCAAGTAAAAGAAAAGCCTAAAGTAGAACTAGTAAAGGAAGCCGAGAAGAAACCTGAGCCAAAGCAGGTGAAAGAAACACCAGTTGCAAAAAAAGAGGAAAAGCCAGAAGTAAAAGAGCCGGTTGCTGAAAAGAAAGAACCTGTTGCAGCTAAAAAGGAAGAAAAGCCAGCGCCAGTAGCTGAAGTTCCCAAAGGCAAAACCAATGGCGGCTATTTTAAAAATGTTTTTGCTGAACAAACAAAGGGCAACAGCATGGGCAACGAGAGCGGCACAGCAGGCGTATTTAAAAGCACCAGTGGTTGGGAGGATGGAAAATATTATTGCCTTCACAATAATGCTTCTCCTGAAACAATCATAAAAATCACAAGCAATGCTACAGGCAAATCAATTTATGCTAAAGTGCTTGATGTGATGCCTGATATTAAGAGAAATAATGGTGTTGTTGTCTTAATCAGCAATGCGGCAGCAGCAGAGCTTGGCGAGGAAGAAGGCAAGTTTGATTGCACTTTGAGTTATTCGAAATAATCTGTTTTCCAGTGCTTTTTAATTACTCATAAAAAATGAAGAGAACTATTTTACTTCATTAATCTTGATTTTAAAAAGTAAACTGAGCTTAAAAATACAAGGCCTGTCATATGACAGGCCTTGTATTTTTATTTATCAATCATAGCCTGCAGCTTTTCAAACTGAAAGTTAAGGCCGAAGTCTTCAGCAAATTTGTTTAATGGTGCCCAATCGTTCCATGTAAAAGATACTGTAAAAAACTGCGGTACATATTTAGGCAGGTCTTTACGGATATAAGCCGGGTTTTCTATAATAAGAAGTAATCCTTTAGCAGAGTCGGCCTCAAAAACTGATGGGTTATATTGGTACTTGGTGTTAACCATTGCTGGGGTTTCAAGTAATCCTTCATTTGTTGATTTTTCAATTTCGTCAGTAAAATTTTTCAATATATCATCCCTGTTCTTTTTAGCTTTTGCGACCTGTTCGTCTCTTCTTTGCTGATCAGTTTGATAACCGGATAAATAGTAATCAACATTTGCTTTTTGTTTTTTTTGATCGTTGGTAAAGTCTTTTGCAAATTTTGCCAGTTTTGCTGCTTTTTCTTTTTCCTGGTCTTGTAGTGAACGAACCGGCATTTGTTCGAAATTCCTGATAATTTCATCCCACATCTTGGTGTGATATATGATGCAATAATCCAGGTATTGTTTTCTTGTAACAGTTTTGTATGGCAACATTCCCTTTCTGTGAATGAGAAGATGGCGGGTATTGCGCACGGTTTCAGGATGTGAAAATTCAATACCTTCTTTTACTGCTATTGGCGGCTTATGCATTAGTACAGGGTAGCCATTTATTGTCCAAGTATCATCCTGTGCGTTTTCACCCAGGCTATAATTTGCAATAACATTAAGAAAAGTGCTGGTTTCACCTGGGTAGGTTGGTATCAATGAGTGCGTTTTACCATAGGCACAGCGATATGGAAAGAAACCGGCATTATAATAATAGTAAGTAAAATGCGGAAGGTCCGAATAGTCAAATGTGATACCGCCACCATCGGTTGTAGAGTATTTTCTTTTTGCACCAAAATAACTCTTGCCTGCAGTTCTGTGCCAGGTTACATCAACACCAGTAGGCTCCGGATAAAACTTTGAAATAAGGCCGTGAATTTGATTCATCCTTATTGCGGTTTCATTTGTATTGTAAGAACCGTTATCAGGCAAACTAATCCATTTGCCCTTTACTTTTTGCGCCATTTCATCAGTACAGGGGAGCTCTGTTGTAATGGGTTTCTGGCTTTGCAATGATGTATAAAAAAATAAGGCTATAAACAGAAGTGCTAAATGTTTTTTTAAATGATTCATATCGAATTATTAATTATTCCGGTAAATATTTATTTGTGAATTACCAGATGAATCAAAGCCTATTGAAATATAATTATTAGCTGCAGGCATTGGGCTTGTGGCTGCAGGTGCTGTTGTTGGACTCATCATTGTAATTTCTCCAATTTTTAATTCTATTTTTTGGCTGTTTGTTGATGAGCTTGCATCGCTATCAATTGTAATTTCATTTTCCAACACCTCTAAATCTACATCTGGTAACTGGGTAATTTCACCTATTGTTAATTCTATTTCGCCTTTCTGCGAATTGTTCTTCCTGTTCTTTAACCTTGATTCATCAATATCAACAGTATTACATTCTTCTTTTATTTTTCCTATCGGCAACTTAATAGTTTTTGAGTTACGGCATTTTGGGGTTTTTACTTCAGGCAATTGAATTACCGGTTGAGCTCCCGTGTTATCCTGTTCACATTTGGAAAACATTTGCGGCCTTTGCTTTAACGCAGAATAAGAAGCATAAAATCTTGCGATATATGTTTGTATCCATTGATGCCGTTCCCATATTTCCTGGCTAAACGCACTTTTTATATCTTGTTCAGTTTGTGTGGCATAACCCATCAACTGCACATATTTTTTCACCTTTGCTTTGTGTTGTGAATATATTCTACGCATGGCCACAAGCCCATCTTCACGTATTACTTTTGCTTTACTCATAAATATATCGTTGGCGGCTTCTCTCTCCCTGCATTCCCCTTTTAAATCACCACAATATGAAGGCATGCTTCCCCCGGGTTCACATTGTATCCATTTCTGTGTTATGATGGCCATTTGTGCCTGCCGTTCATTTTCTATTTGATTAAAACGGGTGGTTGTTACATTATGAAATTCGTTGGCCATCATACTCATTATTTCATCAATACTTAAGGCAGTCTTTTTCTTAATTGCTAAAGGAAGTTTTCTATAAGCTTTCATGTAGGGTGTGGATCGATGCATTTCTAATATGGGCTTATTATAAGCAGCGTTTGACATTTTCTTCATGAATACCTTTTGCCGCTCGCTTGCTTCCCGTTCTGCTGCTTTTGCTTTTTCTCCAAGGCTGTCAAGCTTTGCTTCGAATGCATCCCAATTCAAAGATGCCTGGCGTGATTCAGCAACACTGCCCGGTATTGGAGGAAAGGCACTCAAAAAAGGTTCAACACCAAATTCATCTTCTACTATACGATAATCGAAAGAGATATCATCGTCGTCAAGTTCGCCTCCTAATTTTTCAAGTTCAATTTCTTTTTCGGGAGTATAACTTTTCTTTATGGCTTTTTTTAAAGCCGCAATTGCCTTTGAAGTATCACCTTCGGATGTATAGATCCTGCTTAAAGTGAGATTGGCCAGGCCATGGCCCGGCGTTAAATCATCCGCCGCTTCGAGGTATCTTTTTGCATTCGCCATATCACCCAGCCCAAACCATGCTTGCCCCATGTTATTTAAAATGGTACTGTTTCCGGTATGTTTTTCATTGAGGTATTGCAGTAAAGGGAGGGCAATATGCTCGCTACCCATCATCAGCAAATAGGATGCATAACTATTAAGATTATTGGTGTTTGACATATCAGCAAGACAGGCTTTCCCTGATAGCCACAAGGCTTTTTCCCAATGTCCATATATCCAGCATGCCGCAGCGGTATTTGCAATAGCAGCAGGGGAATTAGATTTTGCTTTTATTTCTTTGTAGATGGCTTGAGCTTCTGCTTTTTCTGTAGCAGGTATTGATTTGTCAATTTGATCCGAAGCTGCATTTAACAAGTACTTAAGCTGGCCATCGGTTAATATAGCCTTAGGCAGTGCATTAATTCTTTTTATATTTTTTTCGGGCAGTTCGCCATTGCTTTCTTTGCTTTTCTGTGCTTCATCAAAAGTTTTTTGTGAGATTTTTGACATGCTATTACTCACTCCTCCCATCATTTCCACCTGGCTTTTAAGCATCTCCACCTGGCTCTGGATATCATTTATTACAGATTCATCTTCTTTATTCTTCTTTGCTTCCGCAATTTGTTTTTCAAGATCAACGATCTGTTTGTTAAGCTCATTAATCGCTTCATTCATTTGTGCCTGAATAGCATTTTTTGACGGTACTTCATTGGGCAAATTTTTCTTTACTCCTTTTTTAGGAGGGCTTTGCCCAAAGCAAGGCGCAATAGTAAAAGCAAACAGTAATAAAATGATGATATTACGCATAGATTTGTGGTAACAGTTACATTTTTATAAACTCAACTCTCCTGTTATTCGCCTTTCCTGCCGGGCTGTCATTCTTATCAATTGGTTCGCTTTCACCCTTGCCATCAGTTTGCATCCTGCTTTCATCAATTCCAAATTCTTTTGACAGTGCATCTTTAACAGCAGCAGCTCTTCTCTTTGAGAGGTCAAGATTGTTGGCATCATTTCCATCGGCATCGGTATGGCCAATAATCTTTACTTTAAGGTCAGCAACTTCTTTTAATACATTCGCCATTTCTTTTAATGTGCCATAAGATTCAGATTTAATGTTGGCGCTGTTCACATCAAATAAAATTCCGTGTGTTACCCATTTATTTTGTTCAAGCATTTTCTTTCTTGTGTCCGGAGCGCCAACAGCAAGGCGCAGATTGCTTACATAATAGCTGGTGCTTGCATCGGCAGATATTATCTGGTAAAGTATCGAATTCAATTTAGCATCAACCGCAATAGCTTTTGGGATATCATATACTTTTTCCTCGTTAATATATACCCTTACCCTTTCTTTTTGCCTCCAAACAGAAATATGAACCGGGTTGTGTTTATCATTAAGCAGTTGAGAAGGTACCTGGTTGGCAGAAAGTGTTACTTCGTTTTTTCTTATTTCGGAAGAAACGGATCCTTCAGTTTGCCCGGTATTGGTTACGTAAATCCCGAGTTTGAAGGTATTGGGCGAAGTGCTCCAGGATGGAAGATGGTCGGGGTTTGTCAGTTGGGCCAAGGCAAAATTAATTGACCCACCACTAAAAGGTATGCCATGCAAAAGATCAAACTCAAATGTGAAATCCTGCGGATAATTATTGGTGAACTCTGGTACAAAAACGCCTGCCTTTGTTATCCATAGCCATCGGCCTTGTTTGCCTTCAACCGTAACAATTTCTCCAGCCCCGCTTGTATTCCACCCTGCAGGGAAATCGCCAATGTTGCCAGTTGAGAAGTCTTCGAACCCGATAATTTTTTCACCGGGCACAAAATCGTATTTGCTGTACGTTTTGAAACCAGTAGAAGCGTTTTCTGTTTTTGCTGCTTCTTGCGCCCTTGCTTTTTGTGTGTAATTAAATGCAGTAAGCAGTAGCATGACAAGGATTGTTCTTTTCATTAAAATGGTTTTTTAGTTAACAAATGTGGGGCGGATAGTTAACTGTATAGGGAAGGAGGGCTTAGTAAGATACTCTTTTTTTGTAACAGGCAATAGTTTTACACAAATAAAAAATCCCCTATAAGGGGATTCAATTATGTTGAGAGCAGGAGCTTTTATGGGAAGATGCCCAATTCTGCGTAGCTGGTAGCTACCTTGTTAATTGCATTTACATATGCAGCAGTACGCATATCAGGAATGGCAGGGTTGTTTCTCCATATATCCATTATTTCCCTGGTGGCGCTTATCATTGTTTCTTCAAGGCCGCTATGTACCAATTCCTGTTCATCGGCACCATGCACAATGGATGCTTTTTCCTTATCGCCAACAGATTTGCCAGTCATATTTTCCATCTGCTTTAATATCTGCATATTCATGTTTTCATTAAAGCGTTTTTCCATACGGCCATAGCGAACATGGCTTAGGTTTTTCAGCCATTCAAAATAACTTACTGTAACGCCGCCTGCATTCAGGTACATATCAGGTACACATAAAATTCCTTTTTGTGCAAATACTTCATCAGCTTCTGGTGTGCAGGGGCCGTTGGCAGCTTCGCCAATAATTTTTGCTTTTACCCTTGGTGCATTTTCTCCATTAATAACATTTTCCAAAGCGGCCGGAATTAAAATGTCGCATTCCAGTTCCAGTGCATCCGTTGTTTTTGTAAGGTTAGTTGCGCCGGGAAAATTTGTTACGTTACCGGTTTTTTGTTTGTGCTTGAATACTTCATCTTCATTTAATCCATCTGCACAGTAAATAGCGCCATTATGTTCAGCTATTGCAATTACTTTAGCGCCACCTTCACGAAAGAATTTTGCTGAGTGATAACCCACATTACCCAATCCCTGTACCACCACAGTTTTTCCTTCAATACCTGTTTTTAATCCCAGTTTACTCATTACATCAGGCATACTGCACACTTCACGGATGCCAAAGAAAACACCCAGGCCTGTTGCCTCTTTACGGCCACGTACACCACCTTGTGTAATTGGTTTGCCGGTAACACAACCAGCTGCATCTATTTCGCCTGGTTTTAATGAAGCATAAGTATCCACTATCCATGCCATTTCTTTTTCACCTGTTCCATAATCGGGTGCAGGAACGTCAATGCCCGGGCCAATAAAATTTTTCTTTACTAATTCAGAAGTATAACGGCGTGTGATTTTTTCCAGTTCGTACACACTGTATTTGTGTGGGTTTATTTTAATGCCGCCTTTGCCACCGCCGAATGGCACATTCACAATAGCGCATTTATACGTCATTAATGATGCAAGCGCCATCACCTCATCCTGGTTTACTTCGTCGCTAAAGCGGATACCGCCTTTGCAAGGGCTTTTATGCTGGCTGTGTTGCACACGATAGGCCTCAATTACTTCAATGGTTCCGTTGTCTCTTTTTACAGGGAAACGCATTTGATATACGCTGTTGCAGGCTTTAATTTGTTCAAGAATTCCCGGATCCCATTTGGTAAATTTTGCTGCTTTGTCAAAGCTCATTTCAACGGCATGAAAGAAGCTGTAGTGGTTGTTTGCTGACATAACTTTTTCTTTTAATTAAGCAATCGTTGTTTTTAAATAGCTACTGGCAAGCGGCTATTGTATTTTATATTTATAATTTAATAATGACTATTGACTAAAATGATTTTGACCTTTAAATTCTTTGCATTTTTGATTTCTTTCCTGCTTGCCTTAGCTTTCTTTCTCAATCTTTCCAATTTTCCTGTCAATACTCCAAACGTAAACAAACAAGCCAATTAAAATAGTAAGGCAAACGGCTATTACAATATAAATTTTCCCGTTGCTTCTCATTACATCTGCCATTTCCACTTCTTTATTTTGGGCAAATAACAACGAAGTATTGAATAGCATTATTAAAAGCAAAAATATTTTTAGAATCGTCTTCATCAACTTTATTTTTTTGTGGTGGGAAGCAACAATGATTTATCCTGTAATAATTGTATTCTTATCCTTAAGGTTGCAATCCACACACCCAGCAATGTCCATCCAATAACTGCAGGATAAAATACCATTCTTAACCGGCTGTCAATATCCTTAAAATTCAAAGCTGGGTTACCACCCTCGCCACCCTTACCGCCCGGGTGCAGGCTGCCTTCTACAATCCTGGGAATGATAAACATGGTTACAAACAGCATTACATACGCAAAGATGCTGTACACAGCACTTGTTTTTGCTTTTTTATCAATATCTGTAAAAGAACCTCTCAATACAAAATAAGCCCCGTAAATTAATAATCCAATAGCCGCAAATATCAGTTTGGGTTCTCTTATTACGCTGCTGAAGCTTTGCCCCTGGTCGCTAACCCATGTTACAGACACCCATATCATACCTGTAACATAGCCCAGTAAGCCAAATACACAGCCTGCTGCAGCAAAATGCCGGGCATAAATATCATCTCGTAAATCAAACTTGCGGAGGTACATAATGCTGTAGTAAAAACTAATACTGAAAAGAATCGTCATGGCAAACCACATGGCCACATGAAAGTATAGGTTGCGGATGGTTTCGTTAAGAATGGGCAAGTGCGGAACATCCATTAAAAAACCACCTACTACGGTATAAACCAGCAAGACAAAAGATGCTATTTTCCACCAGCTTTTATGCACTATTATATTAGTTTTTAAAAGAGTGCGGCAAAGGTAGGGGAAAGGGTAAAATGGGGAAGAATATTTTACACAAAACAATTGTGTAGATAATATTTACTCTTTCCACAGGTACGGGAATAATATTACGGCCATTACAACTATTAATGCATCCAGCCCAATAATCAATCCTGTAAGCTGCATCACCACACCTTCTTTAAAAACTTCATTAAAGGCAGATTTACTTAACCGCATTAATAACATCAGCAATGGTAAAATAACGGGAAACCCCATAATGGCCATTAGTACTGCATTGTGGCTTGCCTTGGCTGCAATGGCGCTCATTAACGTAAATACAAGACTGATACTGGTGCCACCAAGAATAACAATGCCAATAAACTGCAGGGCATTGCTCACGGGGTTATTAATAAAAATGGAATACAACAACAAACTTACCAGGCTCATCAAAAGCATTAGAATAAGATTGTAAAGCAATTTGGCAAACACAAAAGCAACAGGCGAAACAATAGAATAGTAATATAACATACGCCCCTTGCTCTCCTGTAAAAAACTCTTGGCTACTGCATTTACACAAATGAATAATTGTATTACCCAAAACAAACCATTCCAAACTTTTGCATCTAGCTCATCAACAGATAATGATAAAACAAAAATGGTGGAGGCAATGTATAGCAGGATACCGTATAAAGTATGCTGCTGCCTTAGCTCAAGCAACACATCTTTTTTTAATAAACTAAACACCATCTTCATCATAGCGCTGCAAGATAAAATAATATGTCTGCACAAGGCTTGTTCTTCAAAATGGCTATCGTAATTCTACTAATTTATCTATGGAAAATACTTTTTCGGCAGCAAGTTGTGCACAAAAAATGAAAAAAGTGCAGCAAATAAGTTTTGCAACCAAAAAATCTATATATATTCAGCCTCAAATTTTAAAATCTAAAACAAATGCTTATGAAAAAACTGCTATTAGTTTTTCTATCAGGTGCTTTTTTCACAGCCGCAATGGCACAAGAAAATGCCTGGCGTTCTCACACAAGCACAGCCGCTATTATTAAAGAAAGAGCTGTATCGAGAATGTCGTTTCCCACAGAGTTTAAATTGTTTGATGTAAACATCGCTCCTGTGCAGCAGGAACTTTTTAAAGTGGTGGGCAATGCACAAAGCCATTCTACTGTAATTACGTTACCAAATGCAGATGGCCAATTAGAGCAATTTGAAATATTTGAAGCCTCTAACTTTGAACCTGCACTGCAGGCCCGCTTTCCACAAATCAGGGCTTTCTCAGGCAGAGGTATTACTGATAAATCTGCCCTGCTTAAATTGAGCTTTGCCCCACAAGGTGTGCAGGGTACAATTTTCAGGACAGGTAAGCAAAATGAATGTATTGAACCTTATTCACAAGATCATTCGGTATATGCTGTTTTCAAATCTCAGCGTAACCTGAGCCAGTTGCCATGGACTTGCGCCACACCTGAGGAAAGATTAGCAACATCATTAAATGAAAATGTAGCTGGTGTTACAGGAAGAAGCGGTGGTAATTTAAAAACATTGCGCCTTGCTCAATCTGTTACTGCAGAGTATTCAAACTATTTTGGCGCTACAAGTGCCTCACAAGTAGCATTGGTGCTGGCAGCTGTTAATAATACTATGACACGTTGCAACGGTGTATATGAAAAAGATTTGGCAATACACTTAAATCTTGTTTCAAATACTACAAGTGTATTTTATTATAGTGCTTCTACAGATCCATACTCAGCTGCAAGCACTGGTGCAGGTGGTGCCTGGAACAGTGAGTTGCAGTCAACTTTAACTTCTGTTATTGGCGAGGCTAACTACGATATCGGCCACTTGTTTGGTGCCAGTGGTGGTGGTGGTAACGCAGGCTGCATTGGTTGTGTTTGTACTAATGGTTCAAAAGGAAGTGGTTATACTTCTCCGGCAGATGCTATTCCGCAAGGCGATAATTTTGATATTGATTATGTGGTGCATGAAGTGGGCCACCAGTTAGGGGCAAACCATACTTTCTCTATGAGCAATGAAGGCACCGGTGTTAATAAAGAACCAGGATCTGGCATTACTATTATGGGATATGCAGGCATCACTTCTTATGATGCAGCAGCACACTCAATAGCTTATTTTCACCAGGCTTCTATTGCACAAATACAAACTAACATAAACGCTAAAACCTGCCCAGTAACGACAACGATTGTTAACTCAACACCCGTTGTTGCAGCAGTAAGCAATTACACTATTCCTATCAGCACACCATTTGCATTAACAGGTTCAGCAACTGATGCTGATGCAAGCGATGTATTGACCTATAGCTGGGAACAAAACGATAATGCGTCTTCTTCTCAAACAAATGCCAGCAGCAGGGCAAGTGCTACAAAAGCATCTGGCCCCAACTGGATTTCATTTGCACCAACTACCTCTCCTGTAAAATATTTCCCAAGGCTGGCAACAATACTTGCCGGAGGCACTACCACTGGCCCAATGACAGGTGGTGATGCCACTATGGTTACTGAAGCACTAAGTTCTGTTGCAAGAACATTAAACTTCAGGCTTACTGTAAGAGATAATGCTCCATACAGCTCTACAGCACCTGTATCAGTAGGACAAACACAGTTTACTGATATGGTGGTTACTGTTGCAACTTCAGGTCCATTTGCTGTAAGTTCACCTAATACGGCGGTATCATGGGCGGGCAACTCATCACAGGCTATTACATGGAGTGTAAACAACACAACAGCTGCACCCGTTAGCTGCGCCAATGTAAAAATTTCATTAAGTACTGATGGTGGTCAAACCTTTCCAACAGTTTTGATTGCCAGCACACCTAATGATGGTACAGAAACATTGGTGATTCCAAATACGCCAACAACAACGGCAAGGATAAAAGTAGAAGCCGTTGGCAATATCTTCTTTGATATTTCTAATACCAACTTTACTATTACTTCAGGCTCTGCCTGTGCTAATGCAAGTGGTTTGTCTTCTTCTTCAATTACCACAACAAGTGCAAACCTCAGCTGGTCGGCTGTAGCTACTGCTACAAGCTATACTGTAGGTTATAAATTAAATTCATCTGGTACATGGACAGACCTGGCAGCACAAACAACTACTTCAGCAAGCCTTAGTGGTTTAGCTTCAGGAAGTTTGTATGACTGGAGGGTGGTTACCACTTGTACCTCAGGCAGCAGCACTGCTTCTGCACAGTTTACAACACAAGTTGTATGTGTAGCACCGGCAGGGTTATCATCAACACCTGGTTCAACAACAGCAACTGTTAGCTGGAGTGCGGTAACTGCTGCAACGAGCTATGCTGTAGACTATAAATTGAATACAGATGTTAACTGGACAAGTTTCTCAACAGCACAAACAGGAACATCTGCAAACCTTACTGGTTTGTCAGCATCTTCTTTGTACGACTGGAGAGTAAGTGCAACCTGTCCTTCAGGTACTACATCAGCAACGGCAGCACAGTTTACAACTACTGCTGTTCCTCCATGTACTGCGCCAACAGGTTTAGCATCTTCATCTGTTACATCAAGTAGTGCAACAGTAAGCTGGACAGCAGTAAGTGGTGCGTTAAATTATGCAGTGGATTATAAATTAAATTCATCTGGTACATGGACAAGTTTCTCCACAGCACAAACAGGAACATCAGCAAGCCTGACAGGTTTGTCAGCATCTTCTTTGTATGACTGGAGAGTAACTACCAACTGTTCTTCTGGTTCAAGCACCGCATCTGCAGCACAGTTTACAACTGCTGCGCCATCTACCTGCCCAGGAGTGTATGACGTAAGTACCAATGGCACAGCATCGGGTGCTGCTACTATTCCATTTAATACCGATATCAAAGGCCTCATAAGCCCAACCGGTGATAATGATTACTACAAATTTGTAATTACTACTGGTGGTACAGCTACAATTACGCTAACTACTTTACCTGGTGATTATGATATCCGCTTGTATAGCAGCAACGGGACAACCCAGTTGGCTATTTCTCAAAATGGAAGCACCACAAGTGAAACTATCAGCCGTACTTATACCGCTGGTACATACTATGTAAGAGTATATGGGTATAATGGTGCAAACAGTGCTACAACATGTTATACACTGAAAGTAGCGCTAGGCACTGCTGCAAGGGTAATAGATGAGGTTCCTGTTTATAGCAATAAGAAGGCCTTTACTGTATATCCAAACCCGGTAAGCGATAAACTCAATATCAATCTTACTGGTTACGAAGGGGTATCTTCTGTTAGCCTCATTGATGTAAATGGCAGAACAGTGGTATCTCAGCGTACTGCACAGGTTAATTCTACAATGGATATTTCAAAACTTACAAAAGGTGTTTACTTAGTAAGAGTAATTACCGCTGGTGGCGAAGTATTAAATACAAAAGTTGTTAAGCAATAATTGCTGAATAAATTTTGAAATGTAAACGGGCGGCTAAATGCCGCCCGTTTTGTTTTTAAAAAATCAGATCTTTATTTCACTATAAATATCCAGCCATTTCTGTTTGATATTGTTTTGCAATAATCCTTGCTTCTTCAGCAAAGTTTTCTTTTTCTCCTGCATAGATGATGGCACGGCTGGCATTTACAAGCAAGCCACAATCTTTATTCTTTCCATACTTTGTCACATCAGCTAAACTGCCACCCTGGAAACCAACACCCGGTACCAATAAAAAATGATTAGGGATAATGCTGCGAATGTTTTCTAATTCACTTGCCTGTGTGGCGCCTGTAACAAACATTAAATTTTCATCAGTTCCCCATTCGCTTACAGTTTGTAAAACTTTTTCATAAAGTCTTTCACCATCGCTGAATGGTTGCATCTCAAAATCAGCAGCCCCTTTATTGCTTGTCAATCCCAGCACAATTGCCCATTTGCCTTCATATTCTAAAAATGGACGAACGCTGTCTTCTCCCATATATGGTGCAATTGTTATTGCATCAAAATTCATTGTTTCAAAAAATGCTTTGGCATATTGTGATGAAGTGTTACCAATATCTCCACGCTTGGCATCCGCTATGGTGAAATGTTCCGAAGGAATATAGTTTACCGTTTTCTCCATTGCTTCCCATCCTTTCAATCCCATTGCTTCGTAAAAAGCGGTGTTGATTTTATAAGCAACACATAAATCTTTAGTGATGTCAATGATGGCTTTATTAAATTCAAAAACGGCATCAGGATGGGATTGTAAATGTTTAGGGATTTTTGTGATGTCAGTATCAAGGCCAACACAGAGATAGGATTTTTTTTGATGTATTTGCTCAACGAGTTGTTTTCTTGTCATGCTGCAAAAATAGAATCATTAAGTTAATCTGCTTTCCATTTCTTTAGCAATCATCACCGAATTATCATCGCCCCTTTTCTTCAGTTGCT
>CAZBTD010000054.1:19074-22195 GCA_964494815.1 uncultured Ferruginibacter sp.
CCTTCTGTTTTTATTTCTAAAGGAATTTGTGTGGCAACAGGAAATCGTTCTCCAGTGCCGGTGATAATGGCAAAAGGATTTGCTTTCATAAAAGCAATTACCTTTTCCTTGTCTTGTTCTGTGTAGTAGGAAAATTTATACATGGCTATATTTTTGAACTGTACTCTACTAACTCTAATCAACCTCAGTGGCGTCGCACACTTTTACTAAACATCTTTATTCATCATCCCAGCAACTGTAACATCTTTTCTTCAACTGAAATATCATCCCAGCATTTTTCAATTCCATCCATCTTCATCACTTGCTGCATTATTGCTTCCTGCTTTATACTGTTCTTCAAAGCATCGCTGTATCTTATCTGCGGACTGAATGTGACCTGTGAATATGCAGGTGTCCACTTACCCGGATACTTTTTACTGAATGCAGCTTCAATTTTTTTCTGCAATAAAAATTTCGGATCTGCTACTTTATCTCTCATCTCCCCAAAGTTATTCAATGCCAGTTCTGCAATGGCATCAGCATCGGGCTTACGCAAAGTTTGGTACTCATCTAAAATAGAGTTCCAGTCTTCACTGTGTTTATCAATTAATCCATTCAGCACACGGCAATCTTCAAATCCGCAATTCATTCCTTGCCCAAAGAAAGGAACAATAGCATGTGCTGCATCACCAATCAATGTAAACTTATCTTCCCTTACCCATGGATAACATTTTACTGTAACCAATGAAGAAGTGGGATTGTGAAAAAAATCTTCTGTTAATGCCGGCATCAGTTTATATGCATCGGCAAATGTTTGTTTGAAAAATGCATCAACTTTTTCTTTTGTATCCAGACTCTTAAAAGAAGGCTCACCATCAAAAGGAAAAAATAATGTGCAGGTAAAGCTGCCATCTATATTCGGCAACGCTATCAGCATATAATTTCCTCTCGGCCATATATGCAATGCGTTTCTTTCCATTAAAAATTCCCCATTGCTTCCAGCTGGAATGGTTAATTCTTTGTATCCAAAATCAATATAGTATTGCTGGTATTGAAACTTGTCATGCTGCAACTGGTGTGTAAGCCTTGCAGCAGAGTATGCACCATCACTTCCAAACAATAAATCAAAACTAAAGTTGGATGTTTCAGGATGTAGTGTGTTTTGAAAATGAACTACATTCTTTTTCCAATTCACAGTTTCGCATTTTTCATTAAATAAAATTTCAGCGCCATGCTCCTCTGCCAGGTCCATCAATTTTTTATTTAGCTCTGCCCTTGATACAGAATTAATGTATTGCCCTTCCTGCCCGTAAGGTTGATAAGCTGTACTGCCATCTGCATTATGTAAAAAACGGCCATGCATGGGAATAGCAATCTTTTTTATCTCCTCCATGATGCCCACTTCTTCCAAAGCTTTTATTCCTCTGTCGCTTAATGCTAAATTAATAGAACGGCCAGCACCGATTTTTTCTTTACGCATATCAGCACGCCGTTCAAATATTTTTACTTTATACCCACGCCTGGATAAATAAATCGAAAGCAGCGAGCCTACTAAACCTGCACCGATTATTATAGTTTCTTTTTTCATGCTGTTTTAAATCCGTTTCTGGTTTCCCGTTAAACGTTATTCGTTTCTCGTTTGTCAGCATCTCAATTACTTAGAGTGCTTGCTGTTTCTTTAATCGTATAAGTTTTAAAAAAAGAGAAACGGCCAACGAATAACAAGCAACGAGAAACAACTTATGGAGAAACGATGTCTTTAACTATCTGCCCAAATGTAAACACATCACTAAACGTATTATACAAAGGAACAGGCGCTACCCTTATCACATTCGGTTCCCTCCAATCAGCCAATACGCCATTTTGTTTCAACGCTTCAAAAATTTCTTTTCCTTTCTTCAGCATCAAAATACTTGCCTGGCAACCCTTTGCATGTGCAGGCGTTATCACTTCAATTACTTTTTCTTTTGCTGAAGAATTGATTTCGTTCAAAATAAATAAAAGATAGTCGCTCAATAGTTGACCCTTTGCAAATAAATTACTCATGCCTGCTTCTGTAAAAATATCTAATGATGCTTTGTGTGCTGCCATTGATAATACAGGCGCATTGCTCAGTTGCCATCCTTCTGCTGTGGGAATGGGTTCAAAGCCTTTCTCCATTTTAAACCTTGTTTCTTTTGTATGTCCCCACCAGCCTGCAAATCGGGGAATATCTTTATTGGTGATATGCTTTCGATTGATGAATACACCTGATACACCACCAGGTCCACTATTCAGATATTTATAACTGCACCATGTGGCAAAGTCAACATCCCAATCATGCAATTTTAATTCTACATTGCCAATAGCATGTGCAAGGTCAAAACCACAAGTAATGCCGGCATCATGTGCGGCTTTAGTGATTGTCTTCATATCCATCACCTGTCCACTGTAATAATTTACACCGCCAAAGAACACCAATACAGTTTCGTTTTTATTTTCTTCTATCGCTGCAATGATATCTTCTGTTCTTACTTCATATTCATTTTCTCTTGGTGCAATTTCAATGATAGCACCAGCCGGTTCAAACCCATGATAACGAACCTGTGATTCAATTGCATACTGGTCAGATGGAAAAGCTTTTGCTTCGCAAATAATTTTATACCGTTGTTTTGTTGGACGATAAAAACTTACCATCAATAAATGCAGGTTTACAGTAAGCTGGTTCATTGAAACAACTTCCTCTGGCAATGCGCCAACAATGTCAGCTAATTGTTTTGTAAGTATTTCATGGTAAGGCATCCATGGGTTTCTTGAATGAAAATGACCTTCTACACCAAAGTTGGCCCAATCTTCCAGTTCATTCACTACATAGTCTTGCGTTGTTTTGGGCTGAAGCCCCAGTGAATTCCCGGTGAAGTAAATGCACTCTTTGCCATTTATATATGGAATGTAAAACTTACTCCGAAAGTTTTTTAATGAATCTTTTTCATCAAGCTCTCTTGCAAAATCAATCGTATTCTTAAACTGCATAAAATGTTTTTAATCCAATAAATCCTCATTTAAACAATTGCAATTACTTTCAGTTCAATTGCAATCGGTGTGGGCAGGCTTTTTACTTCCACTGTTGTTCTGCATGCCTGCACATCAGAAAAATATTCAG
>CAZBTD010000055.1:0-22064 GCA_964494815.1 uncultured Ferruginibacter sp.
AATTTTGTGCTGTGGCTGTAATAAACCCGACGCTGAAAACTGCAATGAGTGTAATGGTCTTTTTCATAAATTATTTACCAAGGGTTATTTTATTTTCAATTGATTTTTTATTGGTGATGATATCAAGGGCATTTTGTTTCAGCATGACTGCTTTTTTATTGGCCGCCACTTTACTTTCACTGTTGCTGATGGTGGATACTGCATTTTCAAAGCGAAAGATGCCGGTATAGCTGGCGCCGGAAAATATTTCCCTGTCAGCATTGCTCATTTTCTGGTATTCATCTTTTAGTGAAAATTTATTGAGGCGGCTGAATGTTTTAGCAATAGCATCATACTCATAATTTTTTTCAATACCGGGCTTGGTATTATTTTCTTTATCGCTGATGTTCTTAACTGCTTTATTCAGGCTTCCTACATTGCTGAAATTACAGGTGATGCTGGCAATATAGCTATCGAAATCGATATTAGTTTTTACAGTGCTGATACCGGCAGTTTTTTTAATCACATTTTCTATGCCTGTAATTTTTTGTTTAATATCTTCTTTTGTTGGCACATCATGCCCGTTCACCGTTTTCATTTTCATGATGGAATTGATCCTCGTTTTACTGCGGCTCATATTTAGCACCAGCTTAAAACTGCCAGAGCCATCCGTTTTAAGCGATACTTCTTCAATAACATCAAAGCAGCTTTGAAAGGTAAAAGTGAGGCCAAGAAAGAGAAGGGGAAATATCCTTTTCACCATATCATTTTTTACCGGATAAAACTACCTGTTTTTACAATGCAAAACTGAATAACTGCTAATTTTTTAAAAACGGTTGGTGGCAGGTAATGCTTATTTCTGACCATTGCCTATTTTAGCAGAAACATGCAATTATGAAATTTCTTTCTTTGGCTCTTTTACTGTTTACTGGCACTGTCGCTGCAGCACAGGATACTTACTGGCAACAGCAGCTTCGTTACAATATCAAAGCTTCGCTCAACGACAAAGAGCACTCTATCACTGCCAGCGAAACCATTGTATATAAAAACAATTCGCCTGCGGCCTTGGATTTTATCTGGTTTCATATTTGGCCAAATGCATATAAAAATGAGACCACCGCATTGCTGCAGCAATTAAAAAATGATAAAGAGCGCAGCAAGAAAAAGGAATTTTACGGCGAAGGAAATATTGAAGGGCTTGCATTTACAGTAAATGGCAAAGCTGCCAAAACTGAAGCCCACAGCAATCCACAGTACATAGACATTATAAAACTGTTGCTTGATAAGCCACTACAACCGGGAGATTCCATTACTATTGCCACACCTTTTAAAGTAAAGCTGCCGCCATATTTTTCAAGAAGCGGCTATGCAGATGGTGAAATAATGGCCTGCCAATGGTATCCCAAACCGGCAGTGTATGATAAACTTGGCTGGCATGAGTTTCCTTATTTGGATATGGGAGAGTTTTACAGTGAGTATGCAACTTACTCAGTTGAGTTAACTGTGCCGGCTGAATATGTGGTAGGTGCCACAGGTACATTGCAAACAAAAAGCGAACTGGATAAATACAAAGCCATTGGTGCCAAAAACACGGCTAACAGAAATGGTGAGCCAGAAACATACAGCGCTGCCGAAAAAGGCAAAACAAAAACACTCAGTTATTATGCTGAGCAGGTGCCCGACTTTGCATGGTTTGCCGATAAAGACTTTGTGATTCAATACGACACTTTGCAATTGAGCAATGGAAAAACAGTAGATGCTTTTTCTTATTATCACAATAAGAAAAATAGTATCTGGAACAACAGTATTGATTATATAAAAGATGGAGCAAGAAAATACGGGCAGTGGATAGGGGAATATGAATACCCGGTGGTGCAGGCGGTGGAAGGGCCAAAGAACAACTCCAGCGGTGGTATGGAATACCCGATGATAACGCTTATAACAAGCCCTGATGCTAAAGTGGAAACACTGGACGGTGTGATTGCACATGAAGTGGGGCATAACTGGTTTATGGCAATGCTGGGCAGCAACGAAAGGGAACATACCTGGATGGACGAAGGCTTGAATACCTACTACCAG
This sequence comes from uncultured Ferruginibacter sp., assembly GCA_964494815.1. Lineage (GTDB taxonomy): Bacteria > Bacteroidota > Bacteroidia > Chitinophagales > Chitinophagaceae > Ferruginibacter. The sequence goes on from CAZBTD010000055.1 coordinate 2,059, forward strand.
TTTAGGTATGAGGCAGAAAAATACCGTAGCAATTCTATTTTTGGAGATGCCATTCCAGAAGAGGTAAAAAAGAAAAATGCAGATGAGTTCCTGGAGTTGATATATAATGCTGTAAGCCAGATACCGATGAACAGTGCTATGGATATTTCGGCAGAAAAATTTAAAAGCAGCGAAGAATATGGAATGGTATCTTATGTAAAAACTGCTTTTTGGCTGTACCTATTGGAGACCGTAATTAGTAAAGATAAAGTTGACCTTGCGCTGCACAACTATTTTAACAAGTGGAAATTTAAACACCCCCAACCGGAAGATATGCAGGCTGCCTTTGAAGAAGCCACCGGTACTAAACTGGATAAATTTTTTGAGCTAACTAAGAAAGAAGGGAAGTTTGAGTAGTAAAATGTGCTTATTCCCGGCAACACCTTTTATTTTAACTGCAATCATAGTAACAATTCCAAAATTTGTTAGTAATGTCTCTTTGCATAGTTAAGAGGCAGGGTAAAGATTGCTGGAAATGGAAACGGGGGATTGCTGAATAAAGAATATAAAGATGTAAAGCTGTATATAGTTTATACTTTTAAACAATCAACCTATTGACTTTAATAGTATTTTTATCAATAATCAAACTTTAATTTCAGTAATATCTTTTCCCGTCTCACTTCCCTATAATAAAGCATTCTTCGGCAAAGTGCTGTCTATTTTCAAATATCAAAGCCGCTTTGTTTTTTAAAAAAGGAAAGCACCGCTGCAGACTCCTACAAATTTTAAGCACAAAGATTCATGTTATGTAATTGTAAACTGTTACCTTTGCAACTGTTCACTATGCAACTATTAATAAATGGAATGTAAAGAACTACCAGATACGCTTGGTTTCAGGATTGTGCATACGGGCAAAATGCTTCTGAAAACGATTAATATCATGTTTGCAGGCATCAGCCGTGATATCACCTTTGAGCAAATGGGGGTTTTGTATTTTTTATCAAGAAATACAGGGAAAAAAGACATGATTCAGCAGGATATTGCCGGGCTCATGGACAAAAATAAATCGGCGGTGCTAAGGTCAATTGATATTTTGGAACAAAAGGGTTTTGTAAAAAGGGTGCCGGCAGCAGGAGACAGGCGCAAAAATGTAATAGCCCTTACAGACTCAGGCAAAAACATCATTGATCGCATGCATGAGTTTTTTCTTGAGCAGGATGTAACGTTGAAAGATGGCTTTGATGAAACCGAACTGGCTACCTGCATGAAAGTACTTTCAAAAATACAGGCAAAGTGCAGGGCAAGTGAGCGGCAGTTGTTTGCAGTTAGTTGAAAAACACAGTAATAAAAATACCCCTAGGGTAACAATTTGATAACTTTATCTTACATTTAAAAATATTTTACCAAACACTAAATCGTGAAGATGATTAACAATCCCCTCAAGAAAAAAATAGATGCTTTCAAAACTGTTGACAAGTTGAAGGAAGCAAATATCTATCCTTTTTTCAGGCCTCTGCAAAGCGACCAGGATACACAAGTTATGATCGGGTCGAAGCCCGTGCTCATGTTTGGTTCAAACAGTTATCTTGGTCTTACTACTCACCCTGCAGTAAAAGAAGCAGCAAAAAAAGCAATTGATAAATATGGCAGCGGCTGTGCCGGTTCAAGGTTTTTGAACGGTACGCTTGACTTGCACTTAGAGTTGGAGCATGCCTTAGCCGACTTTGTAGGCAAAGAAGGTGCTTTGGTTTTCAGTACTGGTTACCAGGTAAACCTTGGTGTCATTTCTGCCCTGGCAGGCAGAAATGATTATTTGTTCTTAGATGAATGGAACCATGCCTGCATCATTGATGGCGCAAGGCTTTCTTTTTCTAAAATATATAAGTATGGCCACTCCGACATGGCGCATCTTGAAAAGCTTTTGGCCAATGCACCTATTGAAGCATTTAAGCTGATTGTAACAGATGGCGTGTTTAGCATGGAAGGTGATATTGCCAAGCTTGACGAAATAGCAAATCTTGCAAAAAAATACAATGCTACTGTATATGTGGATGATGCCCACTCATTAGGTGTACTTGGCGCTGCAGGGCAGGGCACTGCCGCACATTTCAATATCACCAACAAGGTTGATTTGATAATGGGTACTTTTAGTAAATCGCTTGCATCCATAGGCGGTTTTATTGCGGCTGATAAAGCTGTTATTGAATACCTGAAACACCATGCCCGTTCATTGATGTTTAGCGCTAGTATATCTCCCGGTGCTGCTGCAAGCGCATTGGCTGCATTAAATGTAATGAAGTCGGAGCCGGAAAGAATTGAAAAATTGTGGCAGAATACCAATTATACAATAGAGCAATTTAAAGAAGCAGGCTTCGATATTGGGCCTACTGAATCTCCCATTGTTCCAATTTATGTGAGAGATAATGAAAAAACATTCGTAATGGCAAAAATGCTGATGGATGAAGGTGTGTTTGTGAATCCTGTGGTATCACCGGCAGTAAGCAGTGAATCATCCATGATAAGATTCTCATTAATGGCAACACATACTTTTGAGCAGATTGACTTTGCAGTAGAAAAGCTGAAGAAAGTTGCTTTTGCATTGAATATACCGAATGTGCAAACAGAAAAAGTAGCAGTAAAGGCATGACGCAGGTAAAGAAGGTTGCATCAAAGAAAGAGCTAGCCTCATTTATAGATTTTCCCCACGACTTATACAAAGGCGATAGCAATTATGTGCCAGAACTACACATTGCCCAAAGGGATTTACTTACTCCGGGCAAGCATCCTTTTCATGACCATTCCCAGGTGCAGTGTTTTCTTGCATATGATGGCGATGAGATTAAAGGAAGGGTAGCTGCCATTATGAATAATAATCACAATGAATTTAAAAAAGTAAAAGACGGGTTCTTCGGCTTTTTTGATGTGGTGAATGACGTGGATGTGGCTAAGCAATTATTAACTGAAGCTGAAAAATGGCTTAAAGAAAAAGGTGCTGATAAAATGGTAGGGCCAGTAAATCCTTCTACAAATGAACCTTGTGGTTTGCTGATTGATGGATATGGTTCAAAGCCTGTGGTAATGATGACATACAATGCCCCTTATTACCTGCGCTTGCTGGAAACAGCAGGGTTTAATAAAAGCACTGACTTGCTAGCCTACGAATTAACAACTACAGGTGTTGATAAGCGTACATTAAAATTGAAAGATGCATTGATTGAGCGGCTGAAAAAGCAGGATATTATTGTCAGGAGTATCAACATGAAAGATTTTAAGAGAGAAGTAGAAAAGGTGCTGGAAGTGTATAATTCTGCTTGGGCTGAAAATACAGGTTTTGTACCGATGACAGATAAAGAATTCAAGTACCTGGCCAAAGATCTTAAAATGATACTTGACAAAGATTTTTGCATGCTTGCTGAACATAAAGGGAAGGTTATAGGTTTTGCTTTGGCGGTGCCTGATTTAAACCAGGTATTAGCAAAAGTGAAAAGAGGACGACTCTTTCCAACGGGTATTTTCAAATTATTACTTGGTTTAAAAAAGATAGATTACTTAAGGGTACTGGCTTTAGGGGTAACAAGTGAATATCGCAAACTGGGAGTGGAAGCAGTTTTTTATTCAGAAATTATTGAGAAGGCAGCAGCCAAAAAGATAAGAGGTGCCGAAGCATCATGGATATTAGAACACAATGAAATGATGAACAACGGGCTTAAAAAACTGAATGCACAGGTATATAAAACCTACAGGATTTTAGAGAAAGCAATATGAGAGAAAAGGTATTGATAACAGGTGCCAGCGGCTTTTTGGGTTATCATATCATTAATGCCGCAGTAGAGAATGGTTATGATGTGTATGCGGCGATAAGAAAAAGCAGCAATGTTAAACATCTTGAGCATTTAGGTATCCAATACGTTATGCCTGAGTATAATAATGCCGAAGCTTTGGAAAAGTTATTTGAAGAATATGGTTTTGATTATGTAATACATGCTGCAGGCACTACCAAGGCCAATAGCGACGCAGAGTATGATTTGATAAATAATATTTACACACTCAATCTTGCAAACGCAGCGGCAAAAAATAAAAATGTAAAACGTTTTGTTTTCATCAGTAGTCTTGCTTCAATAGGACCATCAAATAATGCAGGTGAAAATATAACTGAAAATACACTCCGTAATCCCGTTACCGCTTATGGAAAAAGCAAGCTGAACGCAGAAAACAATTTGAAAAAAGTGGACATTGCCTCAACTGTTTTCAGGCCAACAGCAATATACGGCCCACGTGAAAAAGATATTTTCATTGTAACCAAAACCTTGAGTAAAGGAATTGATGCTTACATAGGAAAAAAAGAACAGCAGTTGAGTTTTGTATATGGTGCAGATATGGGTGAAATAGCGGTGAGGGCATTAAAGCAAACTGGTGCAAATACAGATTACAATATTACCGATGGCAAAAGCTACAGCAGGTATGCTTACGCCGATATTATAAAAGGATTATTAAATAAAAAAGCAGTAAGGTTTCATTTGCCGCTGCCGGTAATGAGGGCGGTTTTGTTTATAGTGGAGAAAATAAGCAAAGCAATGAACAAAGTACCCACCATAAGTATTGAAAAGCTAAATGAGCTTACAGCAGTAAACTGGGTATGTGATATTAGTAAAGCGAAAAATGAATTAGGTTTTGAACCAAAGTTTGATTTAGAAAAAGGATTGAAAGCATCAGTAGATTGGTATAAGGAGAATAAGTGGCTGAAGTAAATTGGTTTATACTAAAATGGCTGGATTGTTTTGGGGCTTTAAGGCTAAAAACAACAACAATAAAACAATTCACCGATCATAAATAGAATTTTAAATTAAAGAAAACAATATGGAACAGAATGTTAAACCAGCCGAAGGTAAACTAGGAATATTAGTTCCCGGCATGGGAGCAGTGGCTACCACTTTTATTGCAGGTGTGGAAGCAGTTAAAAAAGGAATTGCTCAGCCAATAGGTTCGCTTACACAAATGAGCAACATACGAATTGGCAAAAGAACAGAAAACAGGAATCCTAAAATAAATGAGTTTGTTCCACTGGCACAGTTGAACGACATTGTTTTTGGCGGATGGGATATTTATGAAGACAATGTGTATGAAGCAGCAATGAATGCAAAAGTACTTGAGTCGTCTTTACTAAATGCGATAAAGCCGGAACTAGAAGCTATCAAACCAATGAAAGCGGTGTTTGATAAATCTTATGTTCAAAACCTTGACGGCACCAATGTAAAAAAAGCTGCCACCAAGTATGACCTGGCAATGGCGCTTGTTGCTGATATTGAAAACTTCAATAAGAGTAATAATTGCTCAAGAAGCGTAATGGTTTGGTGCGGCAGTACTGAAAAGTATATTGAAGTATCAGCTGTACACCAAACAATTGAAAGCTTTGAAAACGGGTTAAAAAATAATGATGCTAATATTTCTCCCAGCATGATCTATGCTTATGCATCTATTAAATGTGGTGTGCCATTTGCAAATGGCGCTCCTAACTTAACCTGTGATATCCCAGCATTACTTGATTTGGCAAGAGAAACCGGAACACCAATAGGCGGTAAGGATTTTAAAACAGGCCAAACATTAATGAAAACAATTTTGGCCCCTGGCCTTCATGCAAGGGCATTAGGTGTAAGAGGATGGTTCTCTACCAACATTCTTGGAAACAGAGATGGCTATGTACTTGACCACCCGGATAATTTTAAAACAAAAGAAGTAAGCAAGCTGAGTGTGCTGGATGAAATATTTAAACCAGAATCAAGCCCCGAACTATATGGTGAATTATATCATAAAGTAAGGATTAATTATTATCCGCCGCATGGTGATAATAAAGAGAGCTGGGATAACATTGACATATTTGGCTGGTTGGGTTATGGCATGCAGATAAAAATAAACTTCCTTTGCCGTGATTCTATTTTAGCCGCACCTATTGTGCTTGATCTTGCTTTATTTCTTGATTTGGCCAAGCGTGCTGATATGAGTGGGATACAGGAATGGTTATCATTCTACTTCAAGTCGCCACAAACAATGGAAGGACTGGCACCAGAGCATGATATCTTTAAACAATTAATAAAACTGCAGAATACTTTGCGCCATATGATGGGTGAAGATTTAATCACACATCTTGGACTGGACTACTACCAGGAACTGGTGGAAGTGATGCAATAAAAAATATGCAACTGCATAAACTCATTGCATCTGTTGCAGGTATTGGTTATATAAAAGGTGGAGGCACACTTGCAGCAATTGCATATTGTATTATATGGTTTTTATTGCCTGCCGGTTTCAGCAACGGGTACTGGCAGGTAATAACAACCATTATAATAGCTATTGTTGGAATATGGAGTTCAAATTGTGTTGATAGTGTTTGGGGTAAAGACAGCAGCAAAGTGGTAATTGATGAAGTGGCTGGTATGGCGATAGCTCTTTTATTTGTGCCGCATAATATTATTTTTCTGTTAAGCGGCTTAATATTCTTTCGGTTTTTCGACATTGTAAAACCATTAGGAATAAGAAAAATGGAGAAATTTTCAAAGGGATGGGGCGTAATGGGTGATGATATACTGGCAGGTGTGTATTCTTTGATAGTATTGCATCTCATTATTTCCTTTTGGCCTGTTTATACTTAATACATGGCTGGAGTAATTACATTTTTGAAAGCGAATGTGGCTTCACTTGTTGCAAGTGCCTGCGATTTTGGATTTGCCATCGTATTAAGAGAGTTCTTTGGAGTTGATGATGTTATTGCAAGCATATCCGGCACAGTACTGGGAGGTGTAATTAATTTTTTGATTGGCAGGTACTGGGCTTTTAATGCTGCAAATAAAGACATGGCAGGCCAGGGGATAAGATATTTTATTACATGGACAGGTAATCTTATTTTGAATGGACTTGGAGTTTACATTCTTATTAACCATGCTGGTGTTGATTACAGAATAGCAAAACTAATAACATCTTTAACCGTGGCAATTGCCTATAACTATCCGTTACAAAAGAAATATGTTTTTAAAAATACTTAATAGTGTAGCTCAAACGAAGACAATAAAGAAGCACCTGCTTTTTTTGGCTTTTCTGTTGATGAATGTTTTCCTGCTTAAGGCACAATCACCTACCATTGTAAAAGGTTTCATACGAGATGCGGTTACTAAAAGGCCTATGTCATTCGTAACAATTGTATTTAAAAATGGCAAAGGTGTTTCTAGTGATGAAAACGGCAGTTATTCCATCGAAACAAGAAACCCCAAGTTAAACACCATCATTTTTTCTTATGTGGGTTATATCTCTGTAACTCAAAAAATAAAACCGGGAGAAGAGCAGACAATAGATATAGATCTGGAAATGAACTCTTCTATGAAAGAAGTGGTGGTAAAAAGGGGCAGGGGCAAATACCGTAATAAAAATAACCCGGCAGTTGAACTAATTGACAAGGTTATTGAAAACAAAGACAAGAACCGCATTACTGCATATGATTATGTGCAATATCAACAGTATGAAAAAATAGCGCTTTCACTTGCCAACAAGCCAGAAAAGATATTAAAGAATAAACTCTTCAGGAGCTTTAAATTTATTATGGAAAATGTGGATACCACCACTGTTCCCGGCAAATCGCTGCTGCCAATTTATATTGAAGAAAATATATCCGATAAATATTACCGGAAAGATCCACTTGCTGAAAAAGAAAGAATATTGGGTGAGAAAAAAGTAAACTATGGTGATTTTATTGATAATGCAGGTATTAGCTCTTATATTAAATCCCTCTATGCTGATATAAATATTTACGATAATAATATTCCGTTGCTGCAACAGCAATTCTTAAGTCCTATTGCAGATATGGGTCCTGCATTTTATCGCTACTATATAAGAGATACCACAGAACTTGATGGCATCAAACTGATACGTTTATATTTTACGCCTAAAAATCCTAACGACCTTATTTTTCGTGGCACTATGTTTATTACGCTTGATGGAAACTATTCTATTCAAAAAATAGAAATGACCATCAGCAAAAAAGCCAATGTGAACTGGACGAGGGAGTTGCAGATAAAACAGGATTTTGAAAAAGGCCCTGATGGAAGGTATCATGTTATCAAGAGCGACATGTTTACTGAATTTGCTTTAGTAAACAGCAGCAGTGGCAGCATGTATGGAGAAAGGTTGGTGTCGTTTAAAGATTTTAAAATTAATGTGCCTGCACCTGACAGTATTTATAAAGCCAAAGATGAGGTAAAACTTTTTGATGAAACAAAACCACTTGACGATAGTTTTTGGGTTGCCAAAAGGCATACACCTTTATCAAATGTAGAAGCAAAAGCTTACTATAATATCGACAGCCTAAAGAGTACCAAAAAGTTTAAAACTTTTATGACAGTGGTTACAGCATTATTTACAGGCTATGTTGTATTGGGCGATTATGAAATTGGCAATACTAATACATTCTACAGTTTTAATCCCATTGAAGGTTTCAGGCTGAGGATTGGTGGAAGAACAACACCTAAGTTTAGCAACAGGATGTATTTTGATGATTACATTGCGTATGGCTTCCGTGATAAAAGGTATAAGTATGGTGTTGGTGTTACTTATTCATTTAACCGAAAATCTATCTATGCATTTCCGCTGCATTATTTAAGAGTGGGCTACCAGTATGATATGAAAATTCCTGGGCAGGAATTACAATTTGTACAGGAAGACAATTTCCTTCTGTCATTTAAAAGAGGGAAGAATGATAAATGGTTTTACAATCGTGTGTTTAAAACAGATTATGTACATGAGTTTGGGAAAAACATTACAACTACTTTTGGCTTTAAACACACCCAGCAGGAACCAGCCGGCCCCAATCTTGGTGGTGCCATCAGCTATGTAAAACCTCAAAATGTAACAGACACTATTCCGGGTATTACCACAGCTGAACTATCTGGAGAATTCCGCTGGGCTCCGGGTGAACAGTTTTACCAGGGAAAAAATTACCGCATACCAATTGTAAATAAATATCCCATTTTTAAATTGCGTTATATCGCAGGTATCAAAGGTTTGTTTAATGGCGACTATAGCTATCACAACTTTAACCTGTATGCCGAAAAACGGTTTTACATGAGCCAGCTTGGTTTTACCGACATCACTACAGAAGGTGGTTATATATTCGGACAGTTGCCCTTTTCATTGCTTACAGTACACAGAGCCAATCAAACTTTTGGCTACCAGCTGAATTCTTACAACATGATGAACTTCCTGGAATTTGTAAGTGATAAATATTACGCCGTTAACTTTGATGTGCATTTCAATGGTTTCTTTTTAAACAAAGTGCCATTGTTGCGGAGATTAAAGTTGAGAGAGGTAGCCAGTGCAAAATTACTGTGGGGCAGTGTAAGGGATGAAAACAACCCGGCTAAAAATCCGAATGTGTTTAAGTTTTTACCAGAAACTTACACCCTTGACAATGGGCCGTATGTAGAAGTTAGTGTGGGCCTGGCAAACATTTTTAAATTGGTAAGATTGGATTTAATAAAGAGGTTAACGTATCTTAACCATCCGGATATTACAACATGGGGTTTAAGAACAAGGGTACGGTTTGAATTTTAATTTTTTTTTGAAAACCTTTTTTTACAATGGCACAGGAGCTGCTGAGAGATAAGCTTCAGAAAATCATCTACAGTGTTATTAATCCTATCGTAAAGGGATTGATAAAAATTGGCTTTACGCCAAACCTTGTTACTATTACTGGTCTTGTACTCAATATTGGTGTTGCTATCGTTTTTATAAAAGGAGCAGAAGAAGGTAACCGTGGCGATCTCAGTTATGTAGGTTGGGCAGGTGCACTTATATTATTTGCAGGCTTGTTTGATATGCTGGATGGTCAGGTGGCAAGGCTGGGTAATATGAGTTCAAAGTTTGGTGCGTTATTCGATTCAGTGCTTGACAGGTACAGTGAGCTCATCATGTTTCTTGGTATTTGCTACTATTTAATAGCAAAACATTATTTCATAAGCTCACTATCAGCCTTTATCGCCATGATAGGCAGTATGATGGTAAGCTACACCCGGGCAAGAAGCGAAGGCCTTGGCATAGAAAATAAAGGCGGCGTAATGCAACGTCCTGAAAGAGTAGTGATGACCGGTTTGTCTGCTATTGCCTGTGGTGTGGCAGCACATTTTATAGGGGGCGATTACAAATGTTATGTTCCTTTTTTAAGTTTTCATGTATTTGAAACGATGACCATTTTTACATTGCCGCTTTCCATAATGGCAGTGCTCACCAATATTACTGCTATTAAGAGGCTGCTACATGCAAAAAAAGAACTGGAAGGCAAATAAATAACACTGCTGAAAAAGAGAATCAGCGTAAATTTGCAGGTGAATAATTCCAGTTATAAATAAAAAATTTATTGTCAATATACAATGCCAAAAAATTATATATCCAACAGCGAAGAATCTACCCGGATGTTTAAAAGCAACTGGATGGAAGTACTTTCCAAAGTTCATTTCACAGTGCCCTTATATATTTATGTGCCAGTGATTTTTATATTTAGTTACCTGGCTTTTGCAAATGGTATCGGCATAGCTGGTTTTGCTTTGTACTTTGCTATTGGGCTGGGAGTGTGGACAGCCACTGAGTACTTTCTTCACCGTTTTATTTTCCATTACCACCCTACAAGCGAGTGGGGCAAGCGGATACATTTTATTTTTCATGGTGTTCATCATGACTATCCAAGAGATAAAAAAAGGTTGGTGATGCCTCCATCTGCAAGTATTCCGCTGGCAACATTATTCTACTTTTTATTTTCGCTCATTTTTTCCAAAACAGATTTGTATGCGTTCTTCCCCGGTTTTATACTTGGGTATTTAATTTATGATATGCTGCATTATGCCATGCATCATTATAATTTTAAATCAGGTTTAATGAAAAGGATAAAGCAGCATCACATGCTTCACCATTATCAAAATCCTGAAAAGGGTTTTGGTGTAAGCTCTTCGCTTTGGGATGAGATTATGCGTTCACAATTTCCTCCAAAAACCGAAACGATTGAAGAATAGCATTAGTACACCAGGGTTCAATTTTTCTAAAAACGTTATTGCCGCAGCTGGTGTGTCAATTGCTTACCTTCTTTTTTCTTACATGCTGGTTGGTTTTAAAACAGACCAGTTGTTTTTGGTGGCACTATTTAACCTTTTGTATTTTGCTTCCTCCACTTCAAGAAAGTTTATCCTTGGTTTCTCCATCTTCATTGTGTATTGGATCATCTTCGACTACATGAAGGCTTTTCCAAATTATCGTTTTAATCAAGTGCATATTGCTGATTTACATGCCGGCGAAAAGTCATTTTTTGGTATCAACACCACAGGTGGTACCATTACACCCAACGAATTCTGGATAATACACCAAAACAGTTTTTTGGATATTATCTGTGGCATTTTTTATTTATGCTGGATACCGGTACCACTTGCCTTTGCTGCATATTTATTTTTTACCAATAAAAATTTATTCCTGCAGTTTTCACTCACATTTGTGCTGGTAAACCTAATAGGCTTTGTTGTTTACTACACCTATCCTGCAGCGCCACCATGGTATATACAGCAACATGGCAACCAGTTTATACCAGGCACTCCCGGCAACACAGCAGGTCTTATCCGCTTTGATAACTTTTTTGGCGCTAGTATTTTTAAAAGTCTGTATGCAAAAGGTTCTAATGTATTTGCTGCTATGCCCTCACTGCATTCATCCTATCCATTAATTGTGTTTTACTATGGATTGAAGAAAAGAGTGGGAGTGATGGCAAGTATATTATTTGCCACCGTAATGGTGGGCATTTGGTTTGCTGCCGTTTACACAAGTCATCATTATGTATTAGATGTGCTCGCCGGTATTATCTGCGCCATACTTGGTATAATTTTATTTCAGCGTGTGCTGATGAGGAGAAAAGCATTTACAAACCTGCTGAATAAATACCATCAACTTATTTCATAAAACATGCAACCAAAGGCTTTTATTTTTGATATGAATGGTACCATCATTGATGATATGCCATGGCATACCAAAATATGGAACCAGATGTTTAATGAACTGGGTGCAGGCCATTCGCTTGAGCAAACAAAAGAAGAATTGTATGGCAAGAACAGTGAAATCCTGGAACGCATTTTTCCCGGGAGATTTAGTGATCCGGAGAAAGATGCATTGGAAATTGAAAAGGAAAAACGGTACCAGCAATTATACCGAAGCGAAATGAAACTCATTAACGGCCTGGATATTTTTTTTAAAAAAGCCTATGAAAGCAATATTGCCATCGGCCTCGGCACGGCTGCTATCAGGTTTAATGTTGATTTTATTTTAGATGGATTAAATATTAGGCGGTATTTTAAAGGAATTGTTGCTGCAGATGATGTTACCATTAGTAAACCACACCCGGAAACATTTTTAAATTGTGCTTCTATTTTAAATGTAGCACCGCAGGATTGCATAGTATTTGAAGATTCACCCAAAGGAATAGAAACAGCATACAACGCAGGTATGAAAAGTGTAGTGCTTACCACTATGCATAGCCCGAAAGAATTTGCAGGTTATAATAATATTATTTGCATAGTAAATGATTATGCCGATAAAAGGCTTGAGCAGCTATTCAATAATTTCAATAATGGTGCTTAGTGTGTGGTTTTGTCCTGGTTCCAGGTGTATTATGTCAATACCGGGATACGCATTGGCTGGTTCTACACACACAAAAGTTTTATAACCATCAGGTGCCATATCAGCAATTGTTTTGGTTGTAGCTTCACCAGGATTCCATACAACAGTTACCTTGCTACCGGTTTTGCCAACTGATATTTTCCTGCCGAATTTTTTATCGTGTATAATACAATTTGAGATAGTATTTACATAGCGCCGGTTTGTTTCTTTGGTAAAATGCAGCAATGCTTCTTCCTGTTGTAATAAGTCAGTACCAAAAGCATCGTAGTAAACAGCATCCTGCAAACCTTCTACAGATATGTTTTTAATATCACTAATATTAAAATAAGTGTGTAATGCATCAGAATATTCAAATGAAGAATTGCCGGTGTTGCTAACAACCAGTTTTACCTCCAGCCTTTTACCAAAATGGAACTCAGCAGTGGCCTTAAATTGATAGGCCCACATTTGAAGTGAAGCGGCAGATGCCGTAAGCGATAAACAAACAATAGTACCACCATCGGCAGTTTCTTTTACCTTTTCCACCGTCCAGCTTTGCAGTCGGCCAAAACCATGTTGTGGTTTTTCTTTATCGGCAAGGTGTGGCCCAAACCATGGAAAGCAAAGTGGTATTCCTCCCCGGATGGCTTTGCCTTCTTCAAACAACGACTTTTCACTCATCCATAAAATATCTTTTTTGCCAGCAGGAATAAAGCTCAGCAATTGTGCACCATACAATGAAAGCTCAGCCGCTGCATGTTTATTTTTAACTGCTACCGTTTGCAGCCTGCCTTTACCTTCATAAAACGTAACACTTCCATTAATACCATACACTTCATTTAAAGATTCTATTGTTGTCATCATGCAATAAAACTAAATAAATAAAGTGCAGCAGCAAAAAATGGCTGATAAGTTTTTGTATCATACTTAACACCAGCTAACAAAGAATACTATTTACTATGGCTACATTAGCATAGTAAAAATTAGTAACAATAAAAAAATTGTTGCTGGCTATTTGCTTCATGTGCACCATTACAGGTGTTACTACTGCACAAGCAGGAAAGAAAAAACAACCTGCCACAACGCAAGCAGCAACACTAAAAGCCGATGGTACTCCTGATAAACGTTTTAAAGCAAATAAAGCATTGAAGAAAGATGGAACGCCTGATATGCGGTTTGCAAAAAATAAGAAAAATAAAGTTTGATTATTTACTTCTGATAATTTCACCCCATATAATCATGGGGTGTTTTTATTTACTGGCATAGAATTTTCGGAATGCTTTTCCCAATTGTTCAGTTATATCCCCGGCAATCATTGCTTCTTCAGAGAAAGCAGCCGCTGCATAATCACCAGCCAGCCCATGAATATATACTCCTAAAAGACATGCCTGTTTTGCAGTGTAACCCTGCGCCAGCAAACCGGTAAGAATGCCTGTAAGCACATCACCGCTTCCTGCTGTGGCCATTCCACTATTACCAGTAGTATTAAAATACGCTTCTCCACAAGGGCAGGCTATTAAAGTATGATTGCCTTTAAGCACAATATAACATTGATACAGTTCCGCTTTCTTTAACGCCGTTTGCAGCCGCTCAAAATCATTAGTACAGTTGCCAAACAACTTTTCAAATTCGCCACTGTGTGGAGTAAGTATTGTATTAGTATTATTTCTTTTTGCCAGCAGCGACAGTTGCGTTGCAAGCATACTTAATGCAGAAGCGTCAATTACTATTGGGCCATCCCATCCTGTTATCACCTGTTGCAGTAGTTGTGCATTGGCATTGTCAATATCAAGCCCCGGTCCAATGCCGATAGCAGCTTTCTTTTTAGTGACAACAGCAAAATCATTTTCTGCCGAAGCAATGGCTTCCGGCAATGCTGATTGTATAATATGTAAATATGCTGCCGCTGCATGCACTGTTACCAATCCTGCGCCACTGCGTAAGCAAGCTTTGGCACTCAATATTGCAGCTCCCATCATATTGGCGCTGCCTGCATACAGCAAGGCATGGCCATAGCTATATTTATGCGTATGCTGCTGCCTTGGTTTAAAAAATGTTTGCAGCAATGTTTTATCAGCAGTATAAAAATCAGTTTCTGTATTGGTATAATATTGCTGCTGCAAGCCAATATCCAGCAAGTGTACTTTCCCGATATACCCTGTATTTTCCGGCAACATAAATGCCAGTTTGCAACATTGAAAACTTAAAGTGTGATCAGCTTTAACAATAGTATTGCCTGCAGAGCTTTCATCAGCAAGCAGGCCTGCTGGCATATCAATACTTATTACTTCAGCTTCGCTTTTGTTAATGTATTGTGCAAGTATTTGTGCTGTGCCTTCCAATGGCTTATTAAGCCCTGTACCAAACAAGGCTTCAATTACAATATCAGTTTCAGCTATTTCAGGAAAATGGATTTCGTTCTCAATTTCATAAACAGGTATTAGCAGTTCATGCAGCCGTTTAAGGTTTACATCATTATCAGCACTTCTTTTGGCTGCTTTTAAAATGTAAACTTCCAGCGGCCATTGCTTTTTATACAGCAGCCTTGCCATTGCAAACCCATCGCCACCATTGTTGCCCGTGCCGCAAAAGAAAATTAGTTTTTGCTTTAAAGTATAACGCTGTTCAATCCATGCTGCACACGAAGAGGCTGCCCTTTCCATTAAATCAACCGAACTTATACCTTCATTGCTGATGGTAAACTTATCCCATTCCTTTATTTGTGCGGCTGAAAAAATTTTCATGTATTAAAAATACAAAAAGATTGAGCGGTTTACCAAGAGCTATCATGCTTTTAGACACCTTACTTTACCTTTGCCCAATGGCGAAAAAAGAAACCTATCACCAGAAATATAAAGAGAAGCTTAAAGCATCGGGTGAATTGCATCAGGAAACTGTACACAGGGAAAGATTTATCATTGACCCTGCTGTGCAACAGGAATATATTAATGGAAAAGTGATATTGGTAGATAAACCACTGCATTGGACATCCTTTGATGTGGTGCGTAAGCTCCGCAACCTGCTGCACATAAAAAAAATTGGCCATGCCGGTACGTTAGATCCACTGGCAAGTGGGTTGCTCATTGTATGCACTGGTAAATTTACCAAAAAGATAAATGAGTACATGGCGAAAGAAAAGGAATACATTGGCCATTTTACTTTAGGTGCTGTAACACCTACTTATGATTTAGAAAGCCAGCCGGAACAACCAAAGGATTACAGTTTTGTTACCGGCGCATTGCTGGATCAAACAACAAAACAATTTATCGGGGCTATTGATCAGTTTCCGCCGGTATATTCAGCAATAAAAAAAGAAGGGGTGGCGCTGTACGAACTTGCAAGAAGGGGAGAGGATATTGAACTTACAGCAAGGCCCGTTGTTATTCATCAATTTGAAATAACAGAAATTGAGTTGCCGGTGGTGACTTTTAAAGTTACCTGCAGCACCGGCACTTATATCCGTAGCCTTGCACACGACTTTGGTAAAGCGCTTGGTTGCGGTGCTTATCTCAGCAGCCTTCGCCGCACTGCTATTGGCAACTTTACAGTAGCTGATGCCGTGACGCCGGATAATTTTGAAAATACACTAAGGGAACAATCAACAATTAAAAAGGATAGTTGAGGCCAATGGTGAAGTTGAAATTTTCATAACGCCACTGTCGGTAGCGGCGTGAAAATATTTTGGCAAACAAATCATCAAAGCCGATTGAAGGCGCTTTCCATCCACTATTTTCTTCCAACTCCGGACGTTTAAAGCGAAAACCAAAATCAAACCGCAGCGTCACATAATTAAAGTCGAAACGGAAACCAGTACCCAGGTTTACTCCTAATTGTTTGTATAAATTTTTAAATTGGAACTGTGTGCTGTCAAAGCCACCGCCTGGTTGTGTATTTTTCCAGTTCCATACATTTCCCATATCGGCAAACAATGCCCATTTTAAAGTGAGAGTGTTGGGTATTATCTGTGCAAGATCTTTCCTGTATTCAAGATTTGCTTCTAATCTAATATCACCAGTACGGTCGGCCAGCGAACCCCTGTTGTAAGGCGAAAGCGCTTTGGAGCCTGGGCCAATACCCCTGATTGGCCATGCCCTCATGCTATTAGGCCCGCCGCCAAAATATTGCTTAAAGAAGGGCAGCGTAGAATCTTTTGAACCAACAGGAAACCCTACCCCGGCAAAAAAACGGCCTACCAATGATGACTTTGAATAACTTACTGTCCGGGTAAGCTCAACATCAAATTTTAAAAATTTTCTCAGGTACTTATTTAAATAGCCAACATCATCCAGCGGAAAAGCAAAATAGAGCAGTGCTCCCGATTCTTCAAATGTGCCTTTAAAAGTATTTATACCTTTTCCCTTTTTGTCGCCCCAGGTAAGGTTATAAGCAAATGTGCTGCCCATCACAAGTGCTGTATTAAAAGAATAACGCAGGTAAGGGTTTGAATCTAATGTATTATCAAATGCCTTTGTACGGGCATATAAATTTGAGAACTCAACATTAAGCGGCTTGATGGTGATTACCTCGTTGGGCTTAATGGTAAATTCATAACCAACCGCAAAGCCGAGAGAATTCAGTTTGAATAAGCCAATTCGATCGGTATGTGATATACTGGTATTAAAAAAAGTTTGTTTTGAATATAATTTATCAAACCCTTTAATATTATTAACAGGAAAAAGAAGCTTTGGCACTGCCACGGTATTGTTATAAGTAATTTCACTTGAGTTGATAAAATTATCTGCTCCCGGCCTTGCATTAAGGTTCAATTCAATGCCGGCACGAAGGGAATGCGTTATCTTAATTCCCTGCCGGGCTGCATTACGGCTTTGTAAAGATACGTTTCCGGATAGCCCAAGAAGGTTACCGCTGTTTGCCACATTCACATTATTACTGTTGCTGTTGGTGCTGTAGCTGGCTTCAATATTACTTTCAAAACCATATTTATCCGAAGGCACCAACTGTACATACATATTTATTTTGCCGGTGCTGTCTTTTGTTTTTTGCGGCAATACTACAATGTTCACATTTTGCCATACCCCCGTACGGGCAAAATTGCCAAGTGTTCTATTATACAATTCCTGGTTGTACAAATCACCTTTTTTAAAAGTCATTTGCGACAGCAGGTATTTATTTTTTACAATGCGGTTGTGGTATTGCAATATGGAAGCATCGCTGAGGGTATCAGTTTTAAACCAGGTAGTGCCGAGTGCATCGTCTGAAGTATAATCAGGATAAATAAAAACACTGTCGATATAATACTTCATCAGCCTGGTACTGTCACTTTCGCTATTGAGCACCATCGCCAGTTTAATAGTAGGTTTGTTTCTTTTGGCATTGGCTTCGGCCAGCAGGCGCAGGGTTTCAAAAGGATCGTCAGACACAGAAGTAAGCGCTTCTATGCTGGTATCCCCCCTCATCCTTAGTTCTTCTGGTGTAAACTTATAATAACCATTATTGCGAAACAATTCCACCAGCCTGCTTATTTCTCCCAGCACATTGGCCTTGGTTACGGGTTCATTTTTTTTTATTAAGGAAGCCCCTGTATGTTTCTCAGCTAGTTGCTGCAGCTCAAGTTTTTTAAATTTATAACTGAATGTATCAATAAGTGTGGGATTTCCGGCGGTAATAGTATATTTTACCGTTACCCTTCTGCCCGATGTATCTGCATCATAACTTTCTTTTGCGCTATAATAACCCATGTGCCGTAAA
The DNA here is from genome assembly GCA_964494815.1 of uncultured Ferruginibacter sp. Taxonomy (GTDB): domain Bacteria; phylum Bacteroidota; class Bacteroidia; order Chitinophagales; family Chitinophagaceae; genus Ferruginibacter. The sequence continues at coordinate 20,416 of CAZBTD010000055.1, forward strand.
GTATTCCGCATATTTTTTGCAGAAATGGCAGCGTAAGCACTGTCGTACACTGGCGGGTATTTTATGCGATGATAAACAAACATGTAATCTTTTATCACCGGCTTCATGCTGTCGCTTTGCTGGGTGTACATTTTCTGCTTCAGCGAATTTCGTTCATCATTTGAAAAATTACCGCCAATAATATCAATTTTGCTACTGTTAAAAACAAAGGGCTTATTTTGCTGGTAGTTTTTTACAGTGGTGCAGGAACTGATGAGGGAAAAGGTGAGTAGTATGTATAGTATCCTTACGGGCATCTTATCTTACGGGCTGAAAATCTTTTAATTAATTAATCGCAATGCTGAGCAAAACACATTCCAAATATATCCAAAGTTTGCACCACAAAAAATTAAGGGACGAAGAAAATGTATTTATTGCAGAAGGCGGCAAAGTGGTGATGGAATTAATTACATCGGCGCAATTTGAGTGTGTGGAAATATTGGCCCTTACGAATTGGCTGCAGGAGAACAGCCTTTTTCTGCAAAAAAACTTTTTTAATACCATAACAGAACTACAGCCGCATGAGCTGGATAAAATTTCTGCATTAACCACGCCCAACCAGGTACTGGCTATTTTTAAAAAACGAATGGCAACAACATTTGATTCTTCCGGAAAAATAAGCTTACTGCTGGATGGGATACAAGATCCCGGCAACATGGGGACTATTATCCGCATTGCCGACTGGTTTGGCATCGGCAATATTGTTTGTTCGGTAAACTGTGCTGATATGTACAATCCAAAAGTGGTACAAAGTACTATGGGAAGCCTTGGCCGTGTAAATGTTATTTATACCAATATCATCAGCTGGCTTGCTCACAATAAAAAAGTAACAGTATATGCAGCGGCATTGCATGGCAAGCCATTGCAGCAATTCAAACAACTGAAAGAAGGGTTGATTGTAATAGGTAATGAATCAAAAGGCATAAGCGATGAAGTAATGAAATACTGCGATGAAAAAATAACCATTGCAAAAACAGGCGCAGCAGAATCACTGAATGCTGCTGTGGCAACCGGAATTATTTTATCACATGTAATATGATGCTCACCAATAAAAGATTGTACTAAGTAATTTTGCTTTGTACAAGAACAAAAAAAATCCCGGTGTACCTGCCGGGGATTTTAATAATCGGCAAAAGTATACCTACGCCGTTTTGCTCATCGCCACAGTCCATTGTATTACATACTGGGCTACTTCATTTCTTTGTACTGTCTGGTTGTTGTTGCCAATGGAAACCAGCCTATTGGCGCAAGGTTATAAAACTATAAAAGAATTTACTTGGTGTAAGCGTTCGCTTGTGCCAGGTAAAAAAATTGCAAAGCCACCCGTTACAAAACTGGTGGCTTTGCATTCTCTGCAACGTTTTCCATGTTAAATATAATCGCAGTGAAAAACCCTAAGATTTCTCAGTAATTTTTCTTTTCATAACCAAGAGCGTAAAACATAGGTTGCTGGGAATATGAAGCAAGTTTTTAGCTCACAAAAAAAGGAAGGAAAGTTTGATTTATTAAATGGGCAACGGAATATTATACCAGTAAATTATCAATTAACCTCACGTCGCTGGCAAAAGCAGCAGCCAATACCACTAATTTTTTGTTTCCATCCCAGGTAG
>CAZBTD010000056.1:0-21591 GCA_964494815.1 uncultured Ferruginibacter sp.
GCAGGCGGGTTCATAGCTAACCTTTATTGCCGATAATCAAACTGACCGTAATTTTTTCGGGTGGGATATGCCACCATCCATGGTGCAAATTTTCAATGGCTTATTTGTAGTAGCATTGGCAGTGCCATTTAGTATGATGTGGGATAAATTACGGGCTAAAGGAAAAGAACCCATCTCTCCAATGAAGCAAGCATTTGGTCTTGCTTTAATAGCATTGAGCTATTTCATTATTGCACATAATGTAAAAAATCTTGGTAACAGTGGATTGCTGGCTGTTGGCTGGCTAATATTATTATATCTTATCCAAACTCTTGGTGAATTGTGCCTTTCACCAATCGGTCTTTCCTTGGTGGGTAAACTGGCACCTAAGCGTTTTGCTTCGTTGTTATTTGGTGTATTCTTTTTGTCAAATGCTTCGGGGTATGCGTTGGCAGGCACATTAGGTTCAATACTGCCAGCCACAGGAGAACAGTTTAAAAAAGCAACCGAAGGCGGAATAGATTTGCAGACGGTGCTGGATAAAACAACCGTGCCAACTGCAGAGCAACTGAAGTTTTTAGCAGAAAATAAAATAAATACAGCGTATCCTGAATTTGCAGGCTTTACCATTCATAACCTGTTCGAATTTTTCATGGTATTTGTTGTATTGTGTGGTATAGCTTCTGTTTTACTTTTTGCACTCACACCTAAGTTAAAAAAGATGATGCATGGTATCAGGTAATGATACCTTACTGTCTTATACAAGGGCGATACAATTTTGTATCGCCCTTTTTATTTATCTTGTTTGTCTAAAACTACCATTGCTTATGTCTGAGAAAAAATCTTTCCAACCTTTCATTTCTCCGCAAACCAATATGGCAGAGCTTACCATTAAATCCATTTTACTGGGCAGCATGTTCGGTGTAATATTTGGTGCGGCCACCGTTTACCTTGCATTGAAAGCCGGGCTTACTGTTTCTGCATCCATACCTATTGCAGTAATAGCCATTACACTTGGGCGCAGGTTTTTTAAAACAACCATTCTTGAAAATAATATTATACAAACCACAGGTAGCGCAGGCGAAAGTATTGCTGCAGGTGTGGTGTTTACATTGCCAGGTTTTTTGTTTTTAACCGATGGTGGCGGCGAACAGTTTTTTACTTACTCTACCATATTACCATTGGCTATTTTTGGCGGCATACTCGGCACATTAATGATGATACCATTAAGAAAAGCATTAATTGTAAAAGAGCATGACACATTGCCTTACCCGGAAGGAACTGCTTGCGGCGATGTATTAAAAGCTGGCGAAAAAGGCGGCGATTTTGCAAAGACTGCATTTTATGGTTTAGGCTTTGCTTTTGCGTATGCCATTTTACAAAAAGTATTTCACGTTATTGCTGAAGTGCCTTCTTATATCACTAAAAAAACAAGCGATTATTTACAGAGCGCTAAAATAAGCGGAGAGATAACACCTGAATATTTGGGTGTTGGTTATATTATTGGGCCAAAAATTGCCGGGGTATTGGTAGCCGGTGGTGTGTTTGCATGGATGGTGATGATACCACTACTGACTAAGCTTGTGCCCCCGGATGTAATTGCCGGGCAATTGATAAAACTTGGGTATTTAAAGGATATGCTGACAGCTGGTGGCAAAGGCGGATGGGATCCTGCAGCACATACTTTCAACGATTTTTCAGCGGCTGTGTATTATGCTTATGTAAGGCAGATTGGTGCAGGTGCTGTGGCAGCAGGTGGCTTTATCACATTGATAAAAACAATCCCAACAATCATCTCTTCTTTTAAAGGAAGTTTTGCAAGCGTTGGCAAAGGCGATGGCGAAACAAAAGGCGAAGTGCCAAGGACAGAAAGGGATTTGAATATTAAAGTTGTTTTATTTGGTAGCCTTGGTTTGATTTTATTGATGGCATTTTTACCACAATTGCCAGGTGATAGCATTGGTCAAAAATTACTGATAGGTTTATTGGTAGTAATCTTCGGTGCTTTTTTCGTTACTGTTTCTTCACGTATTGTTGGCTTGATTGGTTCATCAAATAACCCAATCAGCGGTATGACGATTGCTACATTAATGGGCACTTGTCTAATATTTATTGCTGTAGGCTGGACAGGAAAGACATACGAGCCAATGGCGTTGGTTGTTGGCGGCATGATTTGTATTGCGGCAGCAAATGCAGGTGCTACTTCACAGGATTTAAAAAGTGGTTACATAGTTGGTGCAACGCCACGCAATCAACAAATTGCTTTGTTTGTAGGCGCTATTGTTTCATCTATTGTAATTGGTTTGACAGTAAACTTTTTGGATAAACCTACTGCTGCAATGGTGGCCAAAGGCGTAACCACACATGCAATAGGCAGTGAATTTTACCCTGCGCCGCAAGGCACATTGATGGCAACATTGGCAAAAGGTATTTTATCTTTTAATCTCGACTGGCAGTTTGTATTGGCTGGTGTATTCGTTGCTATTGTAATGGAACTCTGCGGCATCAAAGCATTGAGTTTTGCTGTGGGTGCATATCTCCCATTAAGCACAACATTGCCAATTTTTATTGGCGGCGCTGTAAGAGGCTTGGCTGATGCTTACCAGAAAAAGAAAAATATTAAGCTGAGTGCAGAGGAAGAAGAACTGGGCAAAGGCAATTTGTTTGCAACAGGGCTTGTTGCTGGTGGGGCAGTGGCCGGCGTTATATTCGCCATTATGGCTGGCTTTGATGGGCCTGCTGCTGTACTTGCAAAGTGGAATATAGAAGACAAACTCAGTAAAGCATTAGGGCACGGCGGCTATCAGATACTAGGTGTGTTGTTTTTTGCATTGATGGCTTTTGTGTTGTACCGGATTGCGATTAAAAAAGACAAATAGTATACAATTTATAAGTGCAGCCATGGGATTATCCCGTGGCTGTTTTTATTTACAGGCATTTCAATATTGTATCTTTATCGTTCCATGAGCATAAAAGCATTCAAATACCTTTCCCCAATTACCATTTACATACTGGCATATTTTGCTTTTACAAGCGAAGGCATACTGACCTGGCTTACCATGGTGTACGCTTGGGTTTTCATTCCTGTGGTTGAACTAATGATACAACCCAATGAAAAAAACATGAGTGCTGCAGAAGAGGAAGTAGCAAAAAGGGAAAAGCTGTACGATTACATGCTGTATGTGTTTGTAGTGTTGCAGTTTGTAGCATTGTATGTTTTTCTAAAGAGTTTTCATTCAGGGATTAATCAATCGAACTGGGAAAAAGCTGGAAGGATTTGCACCATGGGTTTGCTCTGCGGCACTTTTGGTATTAATGTAGGCCATGAGCTTGGCCACAGAGTAAATCGTTTTGAACAATGGCTTGCTAAAGCATCGCTGATGACATCGTTGTACATGCACTTTTTTATAGAGCACAATAAAGGCCATCATAAAAATGTAGCCACACCGGAAGATCCCAGCAGTGCCCGGTACAATGAACCTGTTTATACTTTTTATTTCCGCACTATTATTTTTTCATATCTCTCCGCATGGCATATTGCAAATGAAGAAGTAAATAAAAAGCAATTTCCTTTTTGGAAAAATGAGATGCTGCAGGTGCATGTACTGCAAATAATTTTTGTTTTCATCATCGGTTTTTATTTTGGGCTAACCGTTATGGTTTATTACCTGCTGGCGGCGCTCATGGGCATATTGCTGCTTGAAACAGTCAATTATATTGAGCATTACGGTTTGCAACGAAAACCAACAGGCGAAGGAAAATACGAACGGGCCATGCCGCATCATAGCTGGAATAGTAACCACATTCTCGGCCGCCTCATGTTATTTGAACTAAGCCGCCACAGCGATCATCATTACCTTGCCAGCAGAAAATATCAAATACTAAAACATTATGATGATGCACCACAATTGCCAACAGGCTATCCCGGCAGTATGCTGCTTTCGTTGCTGCCGCCATTATGGTTTTGGGTGATGAATAAAAGGATAAAGCAGTTTGATAAAAATGTTTGATAAAATGATAAGTAGGGCTTATCCTTTGCCTGGTATTATCCATCTTATTCCCAGTTGCAATGGATTAGTGCTATTTCCTAATGAAGAACTGATGCCATAATTATTGCCAGATTGTTTAGTAACATTTCCGAAGTTGTCTGTTTGTTCTGATTTGGAATGGCTGTAATAAATATTGGCGATGTTACCTATTGAGGCATCAAGATAAAAAGTTTTTTTTACCTGGTAGCTTATACCTGGAGTAAGGTTTACTGCCAGGCTGAAACCGCTGTTTGTTCCGTTATTGTTGGTATTGCTTTCACTTTTTCCAAAAGTTGCATTAAGGCTACCGTTTAAAAAAACATAAAATGCTTTTGCAACCGGGAAGTATTTCCGTGACCAAGCTGAAGCACCATAATTATTATTGGTTTGTTCTGAATTTCCTTGCTTGTTTTTATATGTGCCAAAAGAAACGCCTGCACCAAAAAAAAGATTTTCTTTGACCGCTTTGCCAGCCAGCAGCGAAACAGCAAAGGAACCCGAGGAGGTTTTGTTTTCTAAAGTGCCGGCCTGGTATTTTGAAGTGGAACCACCAGCATTTAAATCAAAACCAAACATTGTTGCTCCTTTTTTTATTTGTGCTTGCAGCGAAAATGAAATGAGTAATGTAACGGCAAAAAGTAGTAATGTTTTTTTCATAACAGTTAATTTTTAAGGTTTATATAAAGATTGCAGCAGGCAACTCATTGCTGCAACTGCGGGTGTTAAAAAAAGAATAATGTAATCAGCTTACCTTTCTTTGTTTCCACTCGTAGCTGCCAAACTTGCCAAGCCAGCCAGCAATAATGGTGTAGATGATATGGAATGGTTGTGCAACAGGGAATAGCAACAGGATAGATTTTTTGTGAAAGAAAGATGCAACAGGAAAAAGAAAAATTAATTCGATGATAGTTTTAGCGATTAAAAGAAATAACCAGAGTTGAATCAAGGTAAATTGATAATTGATAATTGATAACTGATAATTTTTTATGATACCAATAACCGGCATTATCAAAAGCAACACATTAAATAAATATACCAGCAACAAAACAGCAAAAATCCTTTTGTCATCATATTTATCTGCCTTGCTTGCCCAGCGGATTCGCTGGTTAAAAAAATCTTTTATCGTTTTCGCTGGTGCAGTTTGCACAATTACTTCTTTTGATTTCAGGAAGAAAACTTTATCAGGGTATTTCTTATATATTTTATGCATCAGCAGCATATCATCACCACTGGCAATATTGTCAATGCCTTTAAATCCGTTTACTTCTTCAAATGCTTTTTTGGTGTAGGCAAGGTTGGCGCCATTGCACATGCTATGTATTTTTTTATATACAGATGCGCCGGTGATTCCCTGCAGCGTCATAAAATCAAGCGCTTGGAATATTTGTATAAAACTGTTATCATACTTATAGCTTACGGGCATTGCTATGAATGCAGCATTTGTTTGTTCATAAAATGCGGCAATGGTTTGTAGCCAGTTTTCTTGTACTGTACAATCTGCATCAGTTGTAATAATTAATTCGCCAGTGGCTTGTGCAATGGCAATTTCAATGGCTTTCTTTTTATAAGCATTTAACTGTTTTCCTTTTGTTTTTTCTTGCAGAGAAATAAGTTTTACATTTTGTGACGCATATTTTTTTACAATGACTGCAGTATCATCTGTTGAATGATCATCAACTACAATTACTTCAAACAGTTCTTTTAGATAAGATTGATTGCATAGTGAATCTAAACAGGCAGCAATGTTTTGGTCTTCGTTACGGGCCGGGACGATGATTGTTAAAACCGTTTCTTGTTTCTTGTTGGCCGTTTTTTGTTTCTCGTATGTAGCAATTTGATTCCAGCTAATTGCATAATAAAGAATGAGGGCAGCATAGATGATAAAAAGCACCAATGAAATACTGAGGATGATAAGCTGCATAATGGTATGCCGTACAAGAGTGCGACGCAACGATGATTAATAGATGCACTAAAGCCGGCTTGCAAAAATAAATTTTGAAATTAAAAGCGAATGATTAATTTTGTTTAGTTGCATAAACAACTATATGTCAAACAACCAATTTAAGAGGGGAGAGCTTTATAGCTTCATTACAGGAAAAGCAAGCACGGCAATAGCAAGGCGGTTACAAAAAAATTTTAAGCAGGCAGGACTTGATATAACGATTGAGCAATGGAGTGTGCTGTATCATTTATGGAAGGAAGACGGGCTGAGCCAGCAGCAATTGTGCGATGCCACTTTCAGGGACAAACCAAGCATTACAAGACTGGTTGATAACCTTGAAAAATTAAAATTAGTAAAACGGGTGCCCAGCAAGGATGATAGGAGGAGCAACTTAATTTTTTTGACAAAAGAAGCGGAGCAATTGCAGGAACAAACAATGGAACTGGCTACGCAAACATTGAATGAAGCGCTGGAAGGAGTTACAAATGGACAGATTGAGATTGCAAAGGAAGTATTACAGATGGTGTATGATAATTTGAAATAGCGTTTCTCGTTGCTTGTTCCTCGTTGGGTTTGTGCGGTTGTAAATTATCAACAAGATTTTGAAGAGCTTACATATTTATTTAGATAAACGGGGAACGGATGGCGAACAACGAGAAACCAGAAACGGCTTGGAAATCTTAAAAAATTAAAAACTTTATAGTTATGAATACAACAACATCAAAATCTTTAAAAGGAGGAGAATGGCTAATTAAAGAAAGCAACGCTTTTGAAACTTTTACGCCGGAAGATTTTAGTGAAGAGCAACAGATGGTAAAAGAAATGTGCCTGCAGTTTTTAGCAACAGAAGTACATCCAATAGTGGACCGTATTGATAAACTGGAGCCGGGGCTGATGCCATTGCTGGTGGAAAAAGCTGGTGAGCAGGGTTTGCTAGGCGCTTCTGTTCCTGAAGAACTTGGTGGGTTGGGAAAAGATTTTATCACAGCCACATTGGTAAACGAAGGGCTTGGCGGCGGTTATTCTTTTAGCGTAGCTGTTGCTGCACACACCGGTATTGGTACATTGCCTATTTTGTATTTTGGTACAGAGGAGCAGAAGAAAAAATACATTCCTAAACTGGCTACGGGTGAGTGGAAAGGTGCTTATGGCTTAACAGAACCAAACAGCGGCAGTGATGCACTCGGCGCAAAAACAACAGCTTCACTTAGTGCTGATGGAAAACATTATTTGCTGAATGGGCAAAAATGCTGGATTACGAACGGCGGCTTTGCTGATGTATATACAGTGTTTGCAAAAATTGATGGCGATAAGTTTTCTGCATTTATTATTGAAAGAGGATTTGAAGGATTTACACAAGGCGCAGAGGAACACAAGATGGGTATTAAAGGTTCATCCACCGTACAGTTGTATTTCCAGGATTGTAAAGTGCCAGTTGAAAATTTGTTGGGTGAAGTTGGCAAAGGGCACATCATTGCCTTTAATATTTTAAATATCGGCCGCCTGAAATTATGTGCTGCTGCTATTGGTGGATCAAAGCTTGCTTTGGGAGGCACCATTGAATATGCTAAAACAAGAGAACAATTTAAAACACCAATTGCCAACTTTGGCGCTATTAAGCACAAACTGGCAGAAAGTGCAGTAAAAATTTTCGCCTGCGAAAGTGCTTTGTACCGTACAAGTAAATGGATTGATGATAAAGAAGTGGAACTAAAAGCCAGTGGTAAACCGTTTAATGAAGCATTACTTGGTGCAGCAGAAGAATATGCAGTGGAGTGTGCTATGCTGAAAGTATTGGGTAGCGAAGTGCTCGACTTTGTGGTAGATGAAGGTGTGCAGGTATTTGGCGGCAACGGCTTTAGCGATGAATACATGATAAGCCGTGCCTATAGGGACAGCCGGATAAACCGCATTTATGAAGGTACTAATGAAATTAACCGCCTGCTTACTGTAGATATGATTTTGAAAAGGGCAATGAAAGGAAAGCTCGATTTGATGGGCCCTGCAATGGCTGTATCAAAGGAACTGATGAGTATTCCTGATTTTGGCAGCGAAGAGGAAGGGGCTTTTGCGGCAGAAAGAAAAGCAATTGTAAACTTAAAGAAAGCAATACTGATGGTTGCCGGTGCTGCTGTGCAAAAACTAATGATGAAACTGAGCGATGAACAGGAAATACTGATGAACATTGCTGATATGGCAATAGAAACTTTCACTGCCGAAAGCACATTATTAAGAGTTATGAAAATGGCAGATAAAAATGGAGAAGCAAACAGCCAGGTTTATATTGATATGATGAAGTGCTTTTTAAATGACGCTATTGATAAAGCAAATAAAGCCGGCAAAGAAGCCATCAATGCATTTGCAGAAGGTGATGAGCAAAGAATGATGTTGTTAGGTTTAAAACGCTTTACCAAAACAGCGCCGTTTAATGGCAAAGATGCAAGAAGAAGGATTGCTGACAGGTTAATTGCTGATGGGAAGTATGCTTTGTAAATAACAGCTTGGATACATATTTCAAACCGCTCATTAGAGGGGTTTATTTTTTATAACAGAGCTAATTGATTTACTTTTTGCATATAAATCAAAATTAGGTTTTTAAATAAAATAGATTTGGTAATATTCATATACATATCTATTTTTATAATACCTAAACCTACTGCATGAAAAGTGCAATTATTCTTTTTTTCTCTTCGCTTTTATTATTCGGATGTAAAAAAACAACTACAAACGAGATAACGTATGAAGTTACACTTGTAAATTCAACTACTTGGCATGGTAGTTACTTAAATGAAAGAGCTGAAGTTGTAGGTATAACTGATGCTCCTTCAGGTTGGAAGCATACATTTAAGAACACTAATAACTTAGCAGTAGCGCAACTTAATGCTTATCCAGATGGTATCGATGACTCAATAGATGCTATAATGACGATTTATGTAAACGGAAAAATCGTCGCTTCTGGATTATCTTCTGTATTTGCACAAGTTCAATATATTTTTCCCTAAATAAAAAACTTAAAACAACAAAATAAATGAAACAAATAATCCTGCTTGCTATTGTATGGATGTTTTTTTTTAATAGTATAAATGCTCAAAAAGCAAATCAAAAAACAGATACGTTAAGTAATGAAAGCATAATTACACTGCACGAACTTGGTTTAGGAAAAGATGTTTTGAAATCAAAAATTCAGTCCTCACCTGCTAACTTTGATGTATCAATTAGCGGATTAACATCTCTCAAAAAAGCAAAAGTTCCTGATGAGGTAATCAGTGCCATGATTGAAAAATCATCTGCCCCGGTTTTAAACACATCTGAAAACACTGGGCAAACGGCAGGTGACAAAGTATTAACACTGGAATCAGCTATATACTATAAAACTCCTCAATTAGATTATACGGAAATTGAACCTTCTGTTTTAACAGCAACTAAAACGGGCAATGCAGCTCAGTTTTTTGTAAGCGGTTTTATCAATTCCAAATTGAAAGTTTCTATTGGTGGGAAGCATTCTGCCTTTGAAATAAAAGAAAAATCTCCAAAAATTATTTTTGTATTTGACAGCACCATAAAAAGAAATATAAATGATGATAACACCCAATGGCTCTCAAGCTCAAGAAGTCCAAAAGAATTCGTTTTAGTAAAATTAAGTGTCTTGTCAAAATCACGAGAGCTAACAGTTGGAAAAGCAAACGTTATAAATTCAGAATCAGGTATTGATGAAAAGGCAATCATTAAATTTACCACTAAAAAACTATATAAAGGAATCTATGAAATAAGTCCCGATGAGCCTTTAAAAGATGGCGAGTATGGAATTATGTTTTCACAAGGATATAAAGTCGGACAATCAAGTAAAATATTTGATTTTTCAATAAATACTGATAAATAATCATACAGCTATCATCATAACTTTAGCTGTTCAAACTTTATATACAAAACGTCATTCTAAAAAGAATGACGTTTTGTATATATTTTTACAAATGCAAAAGAGATTATTTGTGGCAATAACCTTCGCCTGTTCAGTTATTTGCTTTACAACAAATGCCCAGCCCTTTATAAAACTCACCAACCCTTATAAAGCAAGTAACCCCGTTTCTCACCCAAGACAGTTTATCATTGGGACTACTTGCAAGGCTTGCAGTATTACTGTTAATGAAAAAGATGTAAAAGTATACTCAACAGGTACTTTTGCTATTGAAGCCAATTTAAAACCGGGAGATACAACATTTGAAATTAAATCTTCTGTCAACGGCAGCAACATAACAAAAAAAATCAGTTACACATATACAATCCCTAAACCTGCTGAACCAGTAAAAACTTTAGATATTGAGAGTATACAGGTTTTCCCCGACGGGAATTTGCAACTGCAACAGGGTGATAAAATAAAGTTTAAAGTAAAAGCACTTCCCCGTTGTACGGTAAAAACAATTAATGAAATAACGCTGGTTGAAATGCCGCTAAATGTAACCAAAGGCATGCCGGGCATTTACCAGGGAGAATACATTGTGAAAACAACTGACAGTTTTTTTGTAAAAAAACTTCCCTTCACCATTACAGATTCAGCTGGCAACAGCATTACTAAAGAATCGAAGAACCTGTTTTCTGTAATGTCTCAATACACACAAGATATTGCCATTACTAAAGGCCGGTTGGCGCATTTGGAATATGGCCTGGGAGATGACCGGCTGGGCGGTGCCAAAGTGGGCTATATCGACAGCAACATTGTGCTCAAAATAATCGGTAAGGTTGGTACACATTACAAAGTTCGTTTGGCAAAATCAAGAACGGCATATATACCCGATGAATTGGTTACGCTGATGCCGAAAGGAAGTTTTACGCCTGAATCATTAACTGATAAAATAACAACCTATGGAGATGATAAGTATGATTATGTAAAACTAAACCTGTTTACAAGATTGCCATATCAATCCTTTCAATTGGTGGAACCTTCAAAAATTGTGGTGGATGTTTTTGGGGCAACCAACAACACCAATTGGATAACCCAGCTGCAAACAGCGAAGGAAATTAAAGCAATAGAGTATGAACAGGTTGCCGATGAAATATTCCGGGTGACTATTCAATTAAAACACCAGCAGCATTGGGGCCACACAATTTATTACAGCGGTAATAGTTTAATAATTAAAATAAAACAGCAACCACAGGATTTATCTTTTAAAAATTTAACCATTGCCATTGATGCAGGGCATGGCGGCACTAACAATGGTGCAGTAGGTGCAACAGGCACTTATGAAAAGGAAGTTACTTTGGATATATCATTGAAATTGGAAAAAGCTTTAAAGAAAGAGGGAGCCAATGTGATAATGACAAGAAACAGGGAAATGTTTTTTGATAATAAAGAACGGATTTTGTTTTACAGGGACAGCACACCCGACTTGCTATTAAGCATTCATCTTAATTCTTCTGAAGATCCTTTTAAGGTAAGCGGCACAAGCACTTATTACCGCTATATTGGTTTTCAACCATTAAGCCTGTTGATTTATAAACGCCTGCTTGAGTTAGGATTAAAAGAATATGGCAATACCGGTTCTTTTAATTTTATGCTCAACAGCCCAACAGAATATCCAAATGCTTTAGTGGAAACTTTGTTTCTCAGCAATCTTGAAGAAGAAGAAAAAATATTAAACCCCGAATTTCAGCAGCAAATGGTAGATAAGATTGTTGCAGGTGTAAAGGATTTTTTAGAAAATTGTAAAAACGAAAACTGATATGTCAACTCTTGTAAAAGACTTCAATGATTACCGAACCAGGATGAACGAAGTAATTCTTAGTAAAGATAACCTTGTTATCAAGCGTCTCTGGAATTTGGATACCAATACATATGCTGAAGGCGCCCTGGACGTAAAAACAAAAGAGCTGCTTGGCCTTGTTGCCAGCATGGTGCTTCGCTGCGATGATTGCATCAAGTATCATTTAGGCAAAGCCCACGAACTGGGCATTACAACCGGGCAGATATATGAAGTATTTGCAGTGGCCAATATAGTGGGTGGCACAATTGTGATACCGCATACCAGGCGGGCAGCCGAATATTGGGAAGAGCTGGTGGCTGAGTAATACGGCATCGTTTGCATGATTTTTAACTTGTAAGCTTTGAATTTTTTTAGTGTTCAATCTGTAACTTTACCTCTCAATAATTTTGTCATATGAGTGAAACAGCAACTCCGGCCCAACCATTAACCGCAAAAGATTTTGCAACCGACCAGGAAGTAAGGTGGTGCCCTGGCTGCGGCGATTATTCCATTTTAGCGCAGGTACAAAAAGTGATGCCAACACTTGGTATCCCAAAAGAAAATATTGTGATTGTGTCTGGCATCGGCTGCAGCAGCCGTTTTCCGTATTACATGAATACATATGGAATGCACAGTATTCACGGAAGAGCCACAGCTGTAGCCAGCGGATTAAAGGCTGCAAGGCCTGAGCTAAGCGTATGGATTGTAAGTGGCGATGGCGATAGCATGAGTATTGGCGGCAACCATACCATCCATTTGTTAAGAAGAAATTTTGATGTGAACCTGCTGGTGTTTAACAACCAGATTTATGGGTTAACAAAAGGGCAATATTCGCCTACATCGGAGGAAAATAAAGTAACCAAGTCAACTCCTTTTGGAAGTATAGATCATCCATTTAATCCTGCAGCACTGGCATTGGGTGCAGATGCAAGTTTTGTGGCAAGAACAATGGACAGGGATCCCAAACACCTGCAGGCAATGTTGCTGAGAGCGCAGGCACACAAAGGCGCTTCTTTCTTAGAGATATATCAAAACTGTAACATCTTTAATGATGGCGCTTTTGAAATATTCACTGAAAAAGGAACAAAGGCAGATGAAGTTTTGTTTCTTGAACAAGGCAAGCCTTTGGTATTTGGTACCGGGGCTAATAAGGGAATTAAATTAGATGGCTTCCGCCCGGTAGTAGTTGAAATTGGAAAAGACGCATCGCTTGAAGATTTGTGGGTGCATGATGAAAAAGATTTTTACAAAGCACAAATATTAATAAGAATGTTTGATGACCCAAGATTGCAGGGCCATCTGCCAAGGCCGTTTGGTGTATTCTTTGAAACAGAAAGGGCTTGCTATGAAGATGCGATGCAATTACAAATTGATGATTTGATAGCTAAAAAAGGCAAAGGCGATTTGGATAAATTATTGAAAGGAAATGAGACCTGGACGATTAGTTAACAGAATGCTATAACATTTAAATATTAAAAAAAGAGGTGCTGTTTCAGTACCTCTTTTTTATCTTTACCCAGATGAAAAAAATTATTTCTCTTGTAATTATTTGCCTGCTCATTGTTGCTGACGGATTTGCACAAACAGCTAAAGAACTTCATGAAACGGCTCGTTCATTCTTGCAACAGAGTGACTACTCTAATGCCTTGCTGGTTTTAAACAGGGCAGTGCAAATGGAACCACGAAATATAGATATGCTAAAAGATCTTGCATTTACCCATTATTTGCAAAAAGACTATACAAAATCGCTGGAAGTTATTAAGCCTTTACTTGACAGGGAAGACGCTGATGATCAATGTTATCAAATAGCAGGAAATGATTACAAACAGCTTGCGGATGTAAAGGAATGTGATAAGTTATTCAGAAAAGGAATAAAGAAATTTCCTGCTAGCGGTGCTATGTATAACGAATTGGGCGAATTGTTGTGGGCACAGCAGGATTATACAGCTATTAAGCAATGGGAAAAAGGCATTGAAGTGGATCCGGGGTTTTCAAAAAATTATTATAATGCCGCCAAGTTTTATTATTTAACAGCGGATAAAATTTGGGGTTTGTTATATGGTGAAATGTTCATCAATATGGAACCCTTTACCAACCGAAGTGTTGAAATTAAAAAGATACTGTATGAAGGGTATAAAAAACTATTCGCCGATGCAAACCTGAAGTTGCCCGATGCCGATAAAAATAAATTTACAGATGCCTATATTAAAACAATGGACAAGCAAAGTATTGTTGCATCAGGCGGTATTAATACAGAAGCGCTTGTGATGATACGGACCCGGTATATTCTTGACTGGTATAAAGAATATGACGACAAGCTGCCGTTTAAATTATTTGAACTGCACCGCCAATTGCTGCAGCAAGGCATGTTTGATGCTTATAACCAATGGCTTTTTGGCTCAGTACAAAATCTGTCTGCTTATCAAAACTGGGTGCAAGCGCATGCACAGGAAAATGATGAGTTTGTAAAATTTCAGCGGGGGAGGGTTTTTAAAGTGCCAGCAGGGCAGTATTACCATTAATTATCTTTAAATAGCGTTTTTAAAAGCTGTCTCATTTGAAGGGATAGCTTTTTTATTTACCTTAGTTACTGTTACTTTATTCATTCAAGCTTGTTATATGGATTTCAATTCAAGATTATTTGACTGCCTGCAATATCAATTAGATAAATTTCCTAAAGCCGATATGCTTACAGGAAAAGAAAATGGACAATGGCTTGCACATAGCACACAGGAAGTAAAGGAAACGGTTGATAAGTTGGCCGCTGGCTTACTAGCACTTGGGGTAAGCGGCCATGATATGAAAGTAGAACGGCAGGATAAAATTGCACTCATCAGCAAAAACCGCCCTGAGTGGCTGATGCTTGATATGGCCTGCCAGCAAACTGGGGCGTTGCTTTGTCCAATATATCCCACCACCAATGTGAATGAGCTGGAATTTATTTTTAATGACGCTGGTATAAAAATGGTTTTTGTAAGCGGTGATGATATACTGGCAAAAGTGGACAGTATTAAACAAAGAGTACCAACACTGGAAAAAATATTTTCGTTTGATAAATTGCCTGGCGCAACATTCTGGAAAGAGATATTAGATAAGCCTGCAGCTGAACATTTTGATAAGCTGGAAGCAGTTAAGAAAACAATACAGCCTGAACATTGCGCCACTATCATTTATACTTCCGGTACCACGGGCTTTCCTAAAGGCGTAATGCTTAGTCACAGGAATGTAGTTACCAATGTGATAAATGCCTGCGATAGTTTCCCATTTGAAGAAAAAGTAACATGGCGGTCGCTGAGTTTTTTACCGCTCAATCATATTTTTGAAAGAATGGTTTCTTATATCTACATCCGCAGCGGCATTTCGATATACTATGCAGAAAATTTAGAAACTATTGGTGAAAACTTAAAAGAAGTAAAACCGAATTTGTTCTGTACAGTGCCACGGTTGCTAGAAAAAGTGTACGAAAAGATTATGGCTAAGGGTGCTGAACTGTCTGGTATCAAGAAGAAATTATTTAATTGGTCAGTTGATTTGGGAAATGAGTACGATGTTCAAAAAAGCAATGGCTTTTTATATGACATCAAATTATCGGTAGCTAATAAGTTAGTGTTCAGCAAATGGAGAGAAGCGCTTGGTAACAATGTGGAATTTATCATTACCGGAGGCGCTGCCTGTCAGGTAAGATTGATAAGGCTTTTCAGTGCTGCTAAAATTCCTATTTATGAAGGTTATGGCCCCACGGAAAACAGCCCGGTGATAAGTGTAAACTGTAAACACAAGGGGGGAACAAAATTTGGTACAGTAGGCCTTGTTATAAATGGGCAGGAAGTGAAACTGGAAGCCGATGGAGAGATTTGTGTGAAAGGCCCGAGTGTGATGATGGGCTATTACAAGCGCCCCGAACTCACTGCTGAAACAATTATTAACGGCTGGCTGCATACAGGTGATATTGGCATATTTGAAGATGATAAGTTTTTAAAAATAACCGACCGTAAAAAGGAACTGTTTAAAACGAGTGGCGGTAAGTACGTGGCACCACAACCAATTGAAAATAAAATGAAAGAGTCGCCTTTTGTAGAACAGATGATGGTGGTGGGAGCAGAACAAAAATTTGTAGGCGCCCTTATTGTTCCAAGTATGCCCAATATAAAAGAATGGATGCGGCAAAAAAACATTCCTTTTGTTACCAACGAAGACGCAGTAAATAATCCGGAAGTGCTGCAATTATACAGAGAGCTTATTGATAGCTTTAATAAGTTTTTTAACCATGTAGAACAAATAAAACGATTTGAATTATTACCCAATGAATGGACAATTGAAAGTGGTGAACTTACACCTACATTAAAACTGAAACGAAAAGTAATAATGGAAAAATATAAGGATGCTTACGAGAGGATCTATAGGTAAGCTCAGGAGGTTTTCCTTTTTGTTTTTGATGGATATACTGTTTTGTTTATGGGCATTGCGGCGCCATTAAGCAATAGCTGTACACACTCATTTAATATGGCATATTTATTTGCTACAAACAATTGCATTTTATCTGGTGGTAACCGTAGTTCATATTTGCCTGTTGAGGAAAGTATGGCATCAAAGTCAGTGTTGTAATGATTAAAGGATGAAATGTCCATCGAAAGATTTTTTGCAATCACCAACGAATTAAATTTGCCGCTAACAGGCAGCATTTCTATTTCTTCAAGTTCAGCTTCAGTTAAATTATTAGGCTGCTTGATGCCGTTTGCATTTACAACATTTTCGCCATAACTGCCAGCAACACCGCCACCGGCAGTGGTTACCCCGCCACTTCCTTCCATTATGTAATGTGTAGCAATAAAACGTTTTACATACGTTCTCGATTCTTCAGGTAAATAATATTGCAGGCTCCAGAAATTTTTACTGCCGCTTTTTTTCATAGCACTATAAACTCTTCCTGGGCCTCCATTGTAAGCAGCCATTACAAGCAACCAGTCTTTTAAATCTCTGTATAAAGTAAGCAGGTACCTTGCTGCGGCATGGGTACTTTTAAAATAATCCCTTCTTTCATCAATATAACCTGTCACTCTTAATCCGTACTCTTTGGCAGTGTAAGGCATAAATTGCCATGGCCCGCCTGCACCGGCATTGCTGGTAGCACCAGTATTTAGATTTGATTCAATTACAGCAATGTACTTTAGTTCTTTTGGCAGTCCATACTGCATCAATACATTTTCAATAAGAGTGAAATACGGTTGTCCCCATCCTTTCATTTTTGTGAGATGGTTTTTATGACGCTTCATATAATCCTGTATAAAGAATTCCGCATTGGGATTTATTTGTGCAGTATATGGTTGGGATGAATTGTATGAATAATTAGAAAAAAGATTTTTAAAACCGTACTTTGTAACCTGGCTTACATACTGAATCTTTTCTTTTTTAAGTACTTGCCTGTTTTTTATAACCTCATTAATAGCTTCACTCTCTTTCAGGGTGTCTTCTGTAATTGTATCAGCAGGTTGCTTTACTTCATCGTTATTGTCAATTTTATTTTGTGCAAATGATGCAGGTATCATTGCTACAACAAGACAATATGTAAGAAATATTTTTTTCACTTTTTATTGAGGTACTGCCATTTTATATTGCTTCATCAGCAATTGTGAAAACTGGAACAAAGTTAACTCGTTAAACTTATTTGCCATCACCTGCAGGCCAAAAGGCATTCCGTTACTGTGTTTGTAAAGAGGTAATGATATTCCGGGCACACCGGTTAAATTTGCAAATACAGTATAAATATCAGCAATGTACATTGCTATAGGATCATCTGTTTTTTCGCCAATAGTAAAAGCTGTGGTGGGTACTGTTGGCAGGATGACAGCATCAAAATCTTTGAAAATTTCATTAATCTTATTAACCAGTAATCTTCGTACCTGTTGAGCTTTGCTAAAATAAGCATCGTAGTAACCGGCGCTTAATACAAAGGTGCCAAGCATTATCCTGCGTTGAACCTCTTTACCAAAGCCTTCGCTTCGGTTGAGTTTATAAAAATGGTTCAGGTCTCCCACTTTTTCTTTTGTTTTATGGCCATACCGGATGCCGTCATAGCGGCTAAGGTTGCTGCTGGCTTCTGCTGTAGTTAAAACATAATATGCAGGAACAATGTATTCAAGCAAATCAAATTTTACCGGCTCGGCAATATGTCCGTCATTCTTTAACTGTTGAATAGAATCTTTTATTGCTGCTGCAATTTCCTTGTCTAATGATGGATGATTAATAGCTTCTTCAAAATAAGCAATCTTGTATTTTTTATTTGCTCCATCAGTACTTGTGTATGGCTCAACAACAGTTTGAGAAACAGTGCTGTCAAATTCATCTGCACCGGCAATTAATTCTAATGCAAGTGCTACATCCTCAATATTGTTCCCAAAAATTCCAATTTGGTCAAAAGATGAAGCGTATGCTATCAATCCATATCTTGAAATGCGGCCATAGGTTGGCTTTAGTCCCACAATGCCACAAAAATCTGCAGGCTGTCTTACTGAACCACCTGTATCGCTGCCAAGACTAATCATACACATACCGGCCTGTACAGCCACGGCACTACCACCAGATGAACCACCTGGAACTTTTGTTTCATCCAAGGCATTGTGCACTTTGCCATATGCAGAATTCTCATTGGTGCTGCCCATCGCAAATTCATCACAATTACAACTGCCAATAATAATTGCATCTGCATCCAATAATCTTTGTACAGCAGTGGCATTATAAATACTTTCAAAATTCTCCAGTATTTTCGATGCAGCAGTTACATTATGGCCTTTATAGCAGATCACATCTTTAATAGCTACAACCACACCATGCAGTTTGCCCACCGGCTCTCCACTCTTTCTTTTTTCATCCAGTTTGGCGGCAACCTGTAAAGCTTCTTCTGCATACACTTCTGTAAAGGCATTTAACCTGCTACCAGTTTTTATTTTTTCAATAAAATAATTTACAGTAGCAACACAACTGGTGTTACCACTTATAAGTTGCTGATGATAATCCTTAATGTTTGTAACCAAAGGGGAGTTAATTGCCATGTATGAAACCGGCTGGAGCGCCTGATAAAAATTATCATTCACTACAGCCGGAAAATTTGATGTAAAAAAATTAATTATGCTTGCTTCTGCTGGTTAACCTGCTCTCTCAATCTTCGGATTTCTTCGTCTTTATCTTTTTCTTTCATACCTTCCTCTATTTCGCTTTTCACATTATTTTTAGCATCATTAAATTCCCTGATGCCCTTGCCAATACCTTTCATTAATTCAGGAATTTTCCGGCCACCAAACAAAAGGATAATAGCAAGGATAATAAATATCCATTCTGTAGTGCCCGGCATTGCTAGCATAACATACAGGAAAGAAGTTGAACTTATCATAGTAATTTGATTAGGTTGTAAAGATAAATCAATTATTGACTTTACAGGCCTTTCAAACAAACATAATTAAGTTGATTAAATGTTAATCCCTACTTGATGTACCTACCGCATTTAGCTTTGCCGTTGGCGGCTTCGTAAGTAGTGATTCCCCTTGAGCAGGAACATAAAAAGATGATTGTGGATGTAATAAGCAACAGGGTGAAAATTGGTTTTTTCATAACGGTACGGTTAAATGATTTAAATCGGAATGATTGATAACGCCAATTATCGTTCCAAAGTATGAATGTGGACAAAAAAAGCCCCGGAAAAATCCGGGGTGCTTGTGTAAAAAGAGTAGAATATTTTTTAATGGGCAACTGCCATCCTTTTTTCCTGGATACGGGCACTTTTACCACTCCTGCTACGGAGGTAAAACAATTTTGCACGGCGAACCTTACCTACTTTGTTCAGCACAATGCTTTCAATGTTAGGAGAGTAAATAGGGAACAAACGCTCAACACCTACACCATCGCTTATCTTACGAACTGTAAAAGAAGCGGTAGCTCCGTTGCCCTGGCGCTTGATAACGTCTCCTTTAAAACTCTGGATACGCTCTTTGTTACCTTCAATAATTTTATAGTTAACAGTTATATTGTCACCTGCTTTAAAAGCTGGCAAAGCTGCCTTGGTGGTTAACTGGTCATGTACAAACTGAACTGCATTCATCTTCTTAAAATTTTGGACGGCAAAAGTAGGGGAATTAATTGATAATTGACAACGACTTAAAGGATAATTTTAAAAAAACCTGCCTGGTATGCTAAAAAAGTTTGCTGCAGATTTAACCTGGAAATCTGCAGCAAATCGATAAAAAATTACCTTGCAATATTAACCGCCCTTTTCTCTCTGATTACTGTTACCTTAATTTGCCCTGGAAAAGTCATTTCTGTTTGTATTTTTTGGGCAATTTCGAAGCTTAGTTTATCGCTGTCGGCATCGCTTACTTTATCAGCCTCCACAATCACCCTCAACTCACGGCCAGCTTGAATTGCATAGGCCTTTTCCACTCCCTGGTAAGCACCAGCAAGGCTTTCAAGGTCTTTGATCCGCTGGATGTACTGCTGCATTATCTCACGTCTTGCGCCGGGCCTTGCTCCGCTAATAGCATCGCATGCTTGAATAATGGGTGAAATAACGAATTGCATCTCCATTTCGTCATGGTGGGCGCCAATGGCATTTACTACTGCAGGGTTTTCGCCATATTTTTCAGCCAGTTTAGCACCAAGCAAAGCATGGCTTAGTTCTGTTTCTTCGTCAGGAACTTTGCCAATATCATGTAATAAACCGGCTCGTTTTGCCAATTTGGGATTTAAACCTAACTCCGAAGCCATAATTGCACAGAGATTGGCAGTTTCACGGCTATGCATCAATAAGTTTTGTCCATAAGAAGAGCGGAAACGCATACGGCCCACCATCCTGATTAATTCCTTATGTAAACCATGAACACCCAGTTCCATAGCCGTTCTTTCGCCAATTTCCATTACCTGGTCATCCAATTGCTTTTTGGTTTTTTCCACCACTTCCTCAATACGGGCAGGGTGAATACGGCCATCAGCAACCAATCTTTGCAATGATAGTCTTGCTACTTCACGGCGAAGTGGGTCGAATGAAGAAAGCACAATTGCTTCTGGTGTATCATCAACAACTAAATCAACACCTGTAGCAGCTTCGATAGCCCTGATATTACGGCCTTCACGGCCAATGATAGACCCTTTTATTTCGTCGCTTTCCAGGTTGAAAACGGTAATAGAGTTTTCAATTGCCTGCTCTGCAGCAGTACGCTGTATGGTTTGAATAACAATTTTACGGGCTTCTTTATTCGCCTTTTGTTTAGCTTCCTCTATTATTTCCTGCTGAAGGGCAATAGCTTTTGATTGTGCTTCCTGTTTCAAGCCTTCAATTAACTGTGCTTTGGCGTCTTCAGCGGAAAGGTTAGCTACTTTTTCAAGGCGGCGGATATGCTCTTCCTGGTGTTTTTCCAGTTCAGTGCGTTTTACGTTTACAACCTCTATCTGCCGGTTCAGGTTTTCCTTAATAGCCTCGTTTTCTTTTACCTGCTTTTCAACATTAGCTTCCTTTTGGTTAAGGCTTTGTTCCTTTTGTTTGATTCGGTTTTCGCTTTCAACTAATTTCTGATTACGCTGCATCACCTCTTTGTCGTGAGCAGATTTCAACTGAACAAACTTCTCCTTCGCCTCTAATTCTTTCTCTTTTCTTATGTTTTCTGCTCTTAACTCTGCCTCTTTTACAATTGTTTGGGCTTGCGATTGAGCGTCTTCTACCTGTTTTTTTGTGTTTTTGGCAAAAATGACTTTACCCAGAACAATGCCTACTATTAAGGCAATTGCACCGGCAATGATGGAAATTATACTTTGGTCCATTGAATGATTTTGTTTTTAATCGGTTCACAATCTTATAAATCGCATCTTTAACCATAAGTTAATACACGGAGATTTACATAGCTGGCGAAGATAATATTTT
>CAZBTD010000057.1:0-21266 GCA_964494815.1 uncultured Ferruginibacter sp.
TGATTTGCTTTGCAAATCGCCTTTAATAAAAAACCCTTTGCTGTTTGCGTTGGTTGGTTTTGCATTGCTTACAGGTTTTGCATATTTCTATGCCCATGTATTTAATGCCAGGGCAGCTTACATTCATTTTGGTGCGATGATTGGTTCGCTAATGGCGGCAAATGTTTTCTTTGTTATCATTCCTTCGCAAAAAGCTATGGTGGCTGCTGCTAAAATTGGGCAGCCTGTTGACCCTTCGTATGGAAAGAAAGCTTTAGCAAGATCATTGCACAACAATTATTTTACGTTGCCGGTTTTGTTTGTAATGATAAGTAACCATTTCCCCAGCACATTCGGCAATAAATACTCATGGGCAGTATTGGCAGCCATTTCATTGGGCACAGCTGGTGTAAAACATTATCTCAACTTAAAAGAAAAAGGGAAATACAATGTTTACATTTTACCTGTTTCGGTTATTTTATTGCTGGCTGTGTGTTTTATTACTGCGCCTGCAAAACCAGGAGAATGTAAAGAACAAGTAAGTTTTACACAGGTAAATAATATCATTCAGCAAAGATGTGTGCAATGCCATTCTTCAAAACCAACTGATGATGTTTACACTGCGGCACCCAACGGTGTAAAGTATGACACACCGGAAGATATTGTAAAGAAGAAAGACCTGATAATGCAACGGGTGGTTATAACTAAAACAATGCCGCAGAATAACAAAACGAATATCACACCGGAAGAAAGAGATTTGATACGGTGCTGGATTGAGCAGGGAGCATCTGTGAAATAACTAACATTCACTAAGGCTAATAGGTACATTCACCGCAAGACCACCATCAGCAGTTTCTTTGTATTTACTGTTCATATCAACAGCAGTATCCCACATTGTTTTTATCACACTGTCGAGGCTTACTTTAGCAAAGTCTGGTTTGCTTTGCAATGCCAGCTGGCAGGCTGTAATAGCCTTAATTGCACCCATAGTATTTCTTTCAATGCAGGGAATTTGTACCAAGCCTTTTATAGGATCGCAGGTGAGGCCAAGGTGATGCTCCATAGCAATTTCAGCTGCCATCAATGCCTGCCGCTGTGTACCTCCGAGGCTTTCTGTAAGTGCTGCAGCAGCCATCGCACTGCTTACACCAATTTCGGCCTGGCAGCCACCCATTGCCGCTGATATGGTAGCTCCTTTTTTAAATATGCTGCCCACTTCTGCCGCAGTTAATAAAAAGTGTACAATCTTATCATCAGTATCCCCACCTCCAAAACAAATATAATATTGCAGCACCGCCGGTATCACTCCTGCAGCACCATTGGTAGGCGCTGTTACCACACGGCCAAAAGAAGCATTCTCTTCATTTACTGCCAATGCAAAACAACTTACCCAATCGAGGATATACCTAAAATCATTGCCGCCTTCTTTTATACATTGCTGCCATTCTGTATAATTATTGTATGTCTTATTTTTCAGCAGCCTTTTATTCAAATCAAATCCCCGGCGTTTTACATTTAAGCCTCCAGGCAAATATCCTTGTGTGTGACAGCCACGGTAAATGCACTCTTTCATCACACGCCAAATATTGATGGCAAATTTTTTTGTATCAGCTTCGCTGCGCCAGCTATTTTCATTTTCCATCACCACTTCATGAATGCTGAGCCCCGTTTTCATACACCAATGCAATAAATTATCTGCATCGTTAATGGGAAAGGGAAGACTTACTATATTTTTTTCTTGTGCCGAATCATTTTCCTTTACCACAAAACCACCGCCAACAGAATAATATGTTTCTGCAAAATTTTCTCCATGAAATAAAGTAACCAGGAATGTGAGGGCATTAGGATGAAAAGGCAGCGATTCGCTGTATAAAAATTCAATATCTTCTGCCGGGTCAAAATCAATTTCGTGGCGGCCATGCAGTAGCAATTTTTTCATTGCCGCTATATCGTCAATCTTTGAATGGATATTTTCTACTTCAAACGTTTCAGGGTTTTCACCACACAAGCCCAACTGCACAGCTATATCTGTTCCATGGCCTACGCCGGTTTTTGCCAGCGAACCATACAGCAGCACTTCAATACTTTTCACATCCTGTAAAATATTTTTTTGAACCAGCGATTGCAGGAATGACAAAGCTGCCTTCCATGGGCCAAGTGTATGGCTGCTGCTGGGCCCCACACCCACTTTAAACATATCTGCTATGGAAATAGCTTCGTGGCCCATAAAAATTTATTAGTAGTTCGCCACATCAACAAGTGATATGTCAAATATTAAAATAGAGTTAGCCGGAATACTTGGTGTACTGCTGCTGCCATATGCCAACGATGGTGGCAGGTACAGCGTAATATTGCCACCTTTTTGAAGCAAACTAAGCCCCAATTGCCAGCCGGCAATCAATTGCCCCAAAGTAAACACAGCACCAGTACTTAATTCTTCAGCTGAAGTAAACACCGTATCATTTGTAAGCGCTCCCCTGTATTTTACCAATACGTTGGAACAACTGTTTGGAGTAAGGCCAGAACCGGCAGTATTAATTCTGTAATAAAACTTTTTAGGATGCAACGTTACAGCACCCATAAGCCCTTTGCTGGTTAAATAAGCTTCCACTGCTGTAACTTCTGAATCAGGCACCGTAACAGAAGGAGTTACAGGTGTACAGGTTTGAACATTTTTTTTACAGCTGACAAGTGATAACAATACCAGGGCCGTAATTAAAAAGAAATTTTTTTTCATGTGTGCTTCTATTATAGAGTTTATAATTTACAATTGATTGTTTCCAGCATTTGCCTTTTCCTCTTTTTTCTTTAATGACAAATACACCTGTTCATTATTTTCCCACTTGGCATGCATACGAAAAACAGCATAAAACAAAGCAATGAGTAACACTGCAAAAATAGCTGTTACAAACATACCCGGTGATGTTTCTGAAATTTTAGTGTACCACTCAGGAAAGTACAATTTTACCACTAGCACCGAAAGAATTATTGGCAGGCTAAAAAGAAGTGCCATTGGAAAGCCACGAAGCAACTTACTGGCAAAAGTTGAATGCACCTGCCGGTTGTATTCCCAGTATGCAATGAATTTCTTTTCTTTTTCGGTAAGCATGCGTCAAAGGTAAGCAATCGGCTTTTGGGTAAATGTGTTTTGTAATACTACGTAAAGCAAAATAAAAGACAAGAACATCTTGTACTGCTGGTTTTGCCAATTGCTTAATTATGGTTAGGTTTGTTTCAATCAAAAACAATCGCTTGTGAAAGTAGAGCACCTTATTGTTCAGCATTTATACAAAACCAAAAGCGTAACCTTACAGGGCATCGGTACTATTCACCTGGACCCTGCTGTGCACATACCAGATGAGGGTGATAGAAATACAGATATTCCTGAGAATGCTTTTTCATTTGAATATAACCTGAGAGCCGGAGAAGATCCGGCGTTGATTGATTTTGTTGTACAGCAAACCCGAAAAATAAAACCGCTTGCCTCTGCGGATCTTGAATCGTACACTATCCTGGCAAAACAATTTTTAAATATTGGCAAACCGCTTACTATTGAAGGCATTGGCACATTGCTGAAAAACCAATCTGGCGTGTATGAATTTACAGCGGGGCATTTTATTTCACCCAAAGTAACTGAGGAGATTCCAAAGCAATTAAAAGAAAAAGAAGAAGTTCCGTTTTCATTTGAACATGAAGCACCAAAGCAACGTGGCGTAAACAAAAACTTATTGCTCTTTTTATTTATCATTTTGTTTGCCGGCCTTGCCGGAATGGGTTTGTATTACTTCATCTTTAAAAACAAAAGCCCAAAAACAGAAATAGTGCAGGAAGAACAACAGCAAGTGCCGCTGCCACAGGATACTATTACAAATAAAGACACCACACATACTGCCGCCATCGACAGCAATCAAAATACAGTTGCACAAACATCCGTGGTAAAAGACAGCAATAATTTTAAAATTGTATTAAAGGAATATCCCAGCGAAGCAGCTGTAAACAAAGCATTCGCAAAACTTACTTCGTACGGGCACAAACTTGTTATCATAAAAATTGATTCGGCTAAATATCAACTGGCAATGCCTTTTACCACTGCACTATCTGATACATCGAGGGCAAAAGATTCATTAAAAATATTCTTTGGTGGTAAACCCTATGTGATAACACAATAGCTTTATTACGCTGTATGAAAAAACCAGTTAGTAATATTATTATTTCAGTTTTTATTGTGCTCACCGTAATTGTAACTGCAACAGCGGGCAGCAGCAATATTATATTTCCTATTGCCAAGGCATTACTAATGCCGGCACTTATTCTTTTGCTTTTATTACAGGAGATTGAAATACAAAATAAAACCCTGGTTGTTGCAGGGTTATTTTTTTCATGGGTTGGCGATGTACTGCTGCTTTTTGAAAACAAAGGAGCCTTATTTTTTATTGGTGGATTAATAAGTTTTTTATCCACTCATATTTTTTACATCGCTTATTTCTTAAAAATAAAATCACCACAACGTTCTTTATTACGCAATCAACCCTGGATGGCTGCATTGGTGGCAGCTTATGGAGTAAGTTTAGTGCAGTTTCTGTTTCCATTCCTGGGAGAGATGAAGCTGCCGGTGATGTTGTATGCCGCTGTTATTTGCACTATGGTTATTTGCAGCCTGCATGTATTCACAAAAACCAATAAGCCTTCCAATATTTTATTTGTCACCGGCGCTATCTTATTTGCGGCCTCCGATTCATTGCTTGCTGTAAATAAATTTTATAAACCCTTTGCCAACGCCGGCATGATGATACTATTTACTTACTGTGCAGCACAGTTTTTAATTGTGCTGGGTGTTTTGAAAAGGAAGGCGTAACCATTTAATAATTTCATCGTTTAAAATTTACCGGGCAGTTGTATATTTATAATGATTTTGAGTATGGGCTATTTCTATCACAAAATGAAAAATGCAGTACTTAATAAATTACAAAACTCATTATTGCCATGAGAAAAATACCAATCTTTGTTTCATGCCCCACTACTTTAACTGAACAACAGGATAAAAAAAGAAAGATCATTATAGATATACTTGATGACCTGCAACTGGAGCCACGGGCATTAGGAAGAGGAGACTATCCAAAAGATTTTCCACTTAAGGAAGTGTATATTATTGCTAAACATTGTGCTGGTGGTGTCATCCTTGGTTTTGAACAATTATATGTAGAAACTGGAAAAAGAAAGCGAAACGCAAAAGAAGAAAAACTAATTACAAACAGCAACCCGGTGCTTTTACCAACTCCCTGGAATCATCTTGAAGCAGGAATATTATTTGGGCTGAAATTGCCTTTACTTATTTTTAAAGAAGAGGGAATTGAGGGCGGCGTATTTGACTATGGAATTTCTGATGCTTTTATACATACAATGCCACATCCCGATCCTGACAGCAACAAGTTAAGTGAATTAAAACAGGTTTTCCTAAAGTGGTTTGCACAAGTAAGCACAAAATATGATGCTTACTAAAAGATGGTTTACTATAATTTCTCCACAGATGCTTTTACCGTAATCGCCGTTTCATCTCCTCCATTCGATTGATTGTATAAATTCATCAATACTTTTTCCGGCGTCATAGGCGCATCAAAAGCAGGCTTTGCTGCTGTATTAAAATTCTTAATCGCATTACGCAAAGCAAAAAAAGCGCCGATGCCATACATAAGCGGTGGTTCCCCTACTGCTTTGGAGCGGAAGATGGCAAGGTTATTTTTTTCTGTCTTTAAAAAATCAATATCTATTTCTTTTGGTACGGAATAAATATCGGGCACTTTGTAAGTGGACAAAGCATTGCTGCGGAGTTTGCCATTTTTATCATACACAATTTCTTCCATTGTCATCCAGCCTATACCTTGTACCAGGCCGCCTTCAATTTGTCCACGGTCGATTATGGTATTCATGCTGTGGCCAAAGTCATGCACTACTTTTACAGCATCAATTTCATATGTACCCCGGATGCAATCAACAGTAACCTCAGTAATGCTGGTGCCATACACATGATAAGCAAATGGGTGTCCTTTCTCTTTTGTTTTGTCAAAATGAATTTCAGGAGTAGCGTAATGCCCGTGCTCAGATAAACTCACACGCTTGTTGTGTGTGATGACAACAAGTTTATTCCAGTCAAGTTCTGTTTTTGTTCCATTCACATACACAAATTCATCCTGCAACGTAATATCGCCTTCAGCAACTTTTAATTCTGCTGCTGCCACTTCTTTTAATCTTGATAAAATAGCAGCGCATGCAATCAATGTTGCTTTGCCGTTTAAGTCGGCAGTGGCACTGGCAGCAGTTGGCGATGTATTAGCAATTCGGTATGTGTTGGTGCTGTTTACTTTTATCTTCGATGGATTGATAGAAAAAGTGTGTGCTGCCACCTGCAGCATTTTTGTATTAACACCCTGTCCCATTTCCACTGCTCCGGTGCTTATCACTACACTGCCGTCAGTATATATATGTACCAGTGCCCTCGCCTGGTTCATTAATGTATTGGTAAATGAAATACCAAAACAGATTGGCATCACCGCAATACCTTTTTTATACAATGTGTTAGAAGCATTAAAATCTTTAACCTTGCTTTGTATTGCTGCAAGATTGTATAGTTCATTTGCCCTGCTCCAGCATTCTTTTGCTTCGCTCTCTACTTTTTGTCCGTATGGTAATTCATCGCCAGTATGCAACAGGTTCTTATACTGTATATCCCATGCATCAATGCCTAATTCATCAGCAGCTTTTGCAATGGCGCTTTCAATAATGAACATACCCTGCGGCCCGCCAAACCCACGGAATGCTGTGTTAGGAGGCAGGTGCGTACGGCAACTGTAAGCGGTAGCAGTTACATTCGGAACAAAATATGTATTAGTGCAATGAAACAAAGTGCGTTCCATCACTGCTGGTGATAAATCAGCAGCAGCACCGGCATTTTGATAAGTTGTTGTTTCAAATGCAATAATCTTCAAATCTTTATTCAATCCAATTTTAAAATCAGATGAGTATGGATGGCGTTTGCCCGTCATCCGCATATCTTCCATTCGGTGCAAAGAATATTTTACAGGGCGCTTTGTTACATGTGTGCCTAATGCACACAGTGCGGCCCATGTATTGGCCTGGTCCTCTTTGCCACCAAAGCCACCGCCCAATCTTGTTACATCTATTTCTATATTATGCATTGGCAGGCCGGTTACTTTACTTACAGCCCGCTGCACAGCCGTAGGCCCTTGTGTGGATGAATAAATTCTTATTACCCCGTTTTCCTGTGGCACTGCATAGGCGCCCTGTGTTTCTATATACAAATGTTCCTGTCCATTATTATCACAAGTACCTTCAAAAATATAATCGCAATCAGCAAACGCACCGTTGCTGTCACCGATTTTAAATGTTCGTGGAGGAATAATCAATTCATTTTGTGCAGCAGCCACTCTTGGGTCAGTAATAACCGGTAGCGGCTCAATTTCCACTTTTATTTTTTTTACCGCATGCCTTGCTGCTTCATCTGTTTCAGCCAATACTAATGCAATTGGCATTCCGCAAAAATGAACATGGTGATCTGCAAACAAAGGCTCATCAGGAATGATGCCGCCAATTTGATTGACTCCGGTAATATCTTTATATGTAAGCACTTTTACAACACCTTCGCTTTTTTCTGCTTCGCTGGTATCAATGCTCAACAATTTTCCATGTGCAATGGTTGAATCGAAGCAGGCTGCAAACAATGTTCCTCTTACCAAAGGAATATCATCCAAATAAATTGATTCGCCCCTTGTATGTGTGTATGAGTCTATATTTTTCATTTTCAAACAGCAATCATTTTTTGAAAATTATGTTCAGGAAACATTGTTATGAAATGTGCCTTTATCAATTGCCCCAATAAAAATCTTTTATAAGCAGCAGTTCCCCTTGCATCACTTATTGGTGAAACTTCATCTGTTGCAACAGCAATTGCTTCTTCAATCATATTTTCACTTATTATTTTGCCTTTTAAATAGGCTGCAGTTTTAAAAAGATAGGCTGGCGTTGGCCCTACACCACCTGCAGATAAATGGGCATTGCTTATCACATCTTTCTCCATTTGTAAACTGATGGCGCTGTTTACACTAGCAATATCGAGGTGTGTGCGTTTGCAAACTTTCTCAAAATTGAATTTGGTATTTGCAGCAGGTAATTCAAAATATATTTTCTCAACAAATTCTTCCGGCATTTTATCTAATTGCTTATAACTTTTATAAAATTTATTGAGTGCAATTTCCCTTGTATTCTTTCCATCACTCAATATTAACTGAGCATTTAATACTAAAAAGAAAATGGTAAAATCGCCTATAGGTGATGCATTTACAAAGTTGCCGGCAATAGTTGCCATATTGCGGATGGGTGTTGAACTCACCAACTTGATATATTGCGGCAGCGATGAAAAATGCTTTTGAAAAATGGGTGATTCGGCAATATCAGTAACACTAACAGCAGAACCGAGATAACATTTATTTCCCACCTGTGTAATGCCGTTCAGGTCTGTTTTATCAAAAAGAAAATCAATTTCAGCATAAGTCATTGAATCATGCTGCTGCACATATAAATCTGTACCGCCACCTAAATACTTTGCAGCTCCATTTTGTTTTGCTTCGCCATTGGTTGGCAACACAAGCTTCTGCAATCTTTCTTTTATCCCTGAAAAATAAGACGGTAAAAAGTTGTTGGCTGTTGCAAAAGCAATAGCATTATCATCTTTTCTTTCTGCTAATTTGTTGGCAATTTTTTCGGCTGCCCTTTCAATAGATTTATAGCCAGTGCAGCGACAGATATTTCCATTCACTGCATCAATAGCGCCTTTGCAGGTAGCTTCACATTTATTTAAAGCAAAGCCAGCCAGCGACACCATAAAACCCGGCGTGCAAAAGCCGCATTGCGTAGCTCCTTCTTCTGCAAAACTCTGCTGGATAAAATTTAATCCTTCCACATTGGTACCTTCTATAGTTACAATGTGTTTGCCTTGTGCATTGCCAATTGCCATTAAGCAACTGGTGGCAGAGCGATAAACCAGTTCACCATTTTTAATTTCCCCCACCAACACACTGCAGGCACCGCAATCGCCTTCACGACAACCAATCTTAGTGCCGGTAAGATGCTGGTGATAACGGATAAAATCAAGCAGCAATGTACCAGTTGGCAACGCTGTATTTACTTCTTTGTCGTTAAGAATGAACTGTATCAAAATGTTTTTTTGTTAATCGTTAAAGATATATAAAACAAAACAAAAAGGCGACTGCAATGCAGTTGCCAATATCAATAAAATGGTTATTTAAAATAAGTAATTTCCCTTTCTGCTATGGTAACAGGCACACCATTTCGGTAAGCAGTTTTCTTTATCCAGTTATTCTTTTTATCGTATACTATTTTGTAGCGGTAGGTATCCTGTACCTCATTATTACGGCTGTACCAAAGCTCCTCTTCCACATTATCCTGTGCATCATATTTATACTGCACTGTTTTAACCATCACATTTTTATTATTAAACTCTATCACTGCCGTAAGCCTTTTGCTTAAATCATAAGTCATCAGTGTTTTCTTTTCAAGGCTGTCATTGGCGCCATATAAATTTTCTTCAGTTACATTGCCATACAAGTCGTAACCATAATGCGCTTTTGCCAGCAGCTTATTCTTTTCATCGTACGAACTCCAACCGGTTTGGTTTCCTATGCTGTCATACTGGTAATTGGTTATTTCACCCAGCATTCCATCAGCATCATACCATTTGTATTTTACCTCTCTCCCTTTTTTATCATACTCATACTGGTAAAACGATACCAGCGAACCATCAGGTTTATAGGAATACTGTTCTGATAAATTACCGCTGCTGTTGTATTTGTATTTCAGTTTTGTACGCAACGGGCCGCCGGGATTATATAAGTTTTGTTCTGAAAGTTTTCCGCCAGGGTAGTACTTGTATTCATGCCGGGTACGCAGGCTACCGTTGTTATTATAGATGTTCTGTTCAGTAATATCACCGTTGTTTAAAAAAGTATAGTCGGAGTTTTCCGGTACCCTGTCGCCTTTTTCCGGTTTGCCAAAATTATCCAGCGCTTCAAATGTTTTTACCGACACTGTCTTTACCGGACCTTTTAAACCAAGTTCATTAATAAGCTTCCCTTTTTTTTGCGCCAGCACAAGAATTGCTGCGAATGAAAAGGTAATCGAAAGAAATATTTTTTTCATCACTGATGTTTTTGGGGGCCGGTCTCCTTTTTAAACAATGAAATTAAGGCTAAAAAATTAAAAATGGTTTCGTCAATCAAATATGCTGACATTTGCCAACTCATACCAACACAATGAAAGCAATATTTTTAATAAAAAATGGCAATGCAGCCAATGCCTTTGAAGTAAGAGAAACAGCCAAACCACAGCCTACGGAAAATGAAGTGCTCATTAAAGTAAGTGCTTTTGGGCTAAACTTTGCCGATGTGATGGCAAGAAACGGAATGTATAAAGAAGCACCGCCGCTGCCTGCTGTGCTGGGCTATGATGTGGCCGGCATAGTTGAAAGCACTGGCAAAAATGTACAACATGTACAGGCTGGCGATCATGTTACTGCCATGACAAGGTTTGGTGGCTATGCAGAGTATGCCATTACACAGGCAGAAGCCGTTGCAAAAATTCCCGGCAATATGGATGATGCCACCGCCACTGCATTAACCACACAATATTGTACCGCATACTATGCTGCTGCAGAAGCGGTGAATTTATTCAAAGGCGATAAAGTGCTGATACAATCAGGTGCAGGCGGTGTGGGCACAGCCCTGATACAATATGCAAAGCATAAAGGCTGCGAAATTTTTTCTACCGCCGGCAGCGATGCCAAGCTGCAATATCTTTCATCACTGGGGGTACAGCATCCCATCAATTATACCACACAGGATTTTGAAACTGAAGCAAAACGCATTACCAATGGCAAAGGCGTGGATGTGATATTTGACGCTGTTGGCGGCGCTTCTGTAAAAAAAGGATTTCGTTCATTGGCAGCTGGTGGAAGAATTGTTTGCTATGGCGCTGCGGACATGAGCGACAAAAATATTTTTGGTAAAATAAAAGCAGGCCTTGGTTTTGGTTTTTATCATCCTGCCATGCTGATGATGCCATCTAAATCTATTATTGGCATTAATATGCTGCGTATTGCTGATAACAAACCGGCAGTGCTGCAACGCTGCCTTACTAATGTGGTAAGGCTAACAGAAGAAGGCGTGTTTAAACCAACCATTGGAAAAGTTTTTCCGGTGAATGACATTGCTGCCGCACATGAATACCTGGAAAAAAGGAAGAGTATGGGAAAGATTGCAGTGCAGTGGTAACAATGCTAAGGTTTATTAAAAAACACATCCAGTATATCTTTTATTGATGGATACGTATTGGCAAGCGGTTCATCAATCTTACCTGTTTTTACCCATTGCAATGCAGCTATGTCTTCTTCCTTCTGTGGTTTCAAGTTTTGTTTTGATGGGCAGGTGATGTAATACCAGTGTGTAGTTTTTAAATAATGTTTTCCAAAAGCATTATAGGTATGATATGTTTCGCCAACTTTTTGTTTCAGTTTTAAATTAGTGGCGCCTGTTTCTTCTTCTACCTCCCTTACAGCTGTGCTGGCAATGTCCTCCCCTTTTTCCACCTTACCTTTTGGCAAATCCCACTTGCCGAGGCGGAAAATAAAAAGTATTTCCTTTTTATCATTTTGCACAATGCCGCCAGCCGCTTCAATTAATGTAAAATGT
The DNA here is from genome assembly GCA_964494815.1 of uncultured Ferruginibacter sp. Classification (GTDB taxonomy): domain Bacteria; phylum Bacteroidota; class Bacteroidia; order Chitinophagales; family Chitinophagaceae; genus Ferruginibacter. The sequence goes on from CAZBTD010000057.1 coordinate 11,757, forward strand.
TTAAAGAAAGCTTTCTTCAGTTTCTCCAGGTCGCTGCTCCACAGCACACCTGCATGAAACTCATCTTTTATAATTTCATGGAGCAACGATTTAATTGCCGCATTGGAAACTTCATCAATAAAGACAGCATCGGGATGGTGGAGTATTTCGTTCAGCTCTTTATTAATATCATCGCACAGGTAAACCGGCTTATCGTTGAAGTAAATTTTGATGTGCATAATAAAATTTTCAATGCTGGTTTGTGAACCTAATTTTGCGCCATGACAAATGAAAAGGCCACAGCAGAAAAGTTGTTACAAGTTAATGCAATAAAATTAAATCCGCAGCAACCCTTTACCTGGGCCAGCGGATGGAAAAGCCCAATCTACTGCGACAACCGCAAAGTGCTGTCATTTCCATACATACGTGAGTTTATAAAAAGTGAAATGTGCAACGTGATATTTGAAAAATTCCCAGATGCTGACATGCTTGCCGGGGTAGCCACCGCCGGTATTGCATGGGGCGCTATGGCGGCAGACCAGTTGAAGCTACCTTATATTTATGTTCGCCCCAAGCCAAAAGAGCATGGGCTGGGAAACCAGATAGAAGGCTATTTTGAAAAAGGGCAAAAAGTGGTGGTGGTGGAAGACCTTATTTCTACAGGCAAAAGCAGCCTGCAGGTGGTGGATGTTCTAAAAAACGAAGGCCTGGTGGTGGAGGGAATGGTTTCTATTTTTACATACGGCTTTGATGTAGCAACGGAAGCCTTTGCAGCCGCAGGCGTGCCTTATTATTCACTTACTAATTATGGTTCATTAATTGAATCAGCGGTGGAAAAAGGGCTAGTAAGTGCAGAACAGCAAAACACTTTGTTAAACTGGCGGCAAAATCCTGCTGAATGGGGCCGCTAATTTTTATCTTTATAAAAAAATAAATTACATATGAAACAAATTACACTTACACTGTTTGCCATTATTGCTTTTACCACAGTAAGTTTTGGCCAGTCTCAAAAGGTGGTGATAAACACACCTACCGTACAATGTGATATGTGCAAGAATAAAATTGAAAACTACCTTAAAAGGGAACCTGGTATCAGTTCGGTAAAGGTGGATTATAAAAAGAAAACCACGACAGTAGTGTTTATAAAAGACCGTAATAATATTGAGCAGATAAAAACAGCTATTGCCAATGCCGGCTATGATGCAGATGATGTGACAGCAGATGAAACAGCGTACAAAAAATTACCTGCCTGTTGCAAAAAACCAGCCGCCACAGAAGATGTAAAGCCAGTGAAAAAAGACTAAGCAATATAAACTCCACCATACAAAATGCCTTTTCAAAATCAGAAAAGGCATTTTTTTGAGGTAATAATGTTATTTACAAGCCAAAATCAGAAACAGCGACCCCCGGCAAAGCCGGGGGCTGATTGATTGCATGGGTTTTAAAAACTTTACATTTATCAGATTATGATTACAACACCATCTACGCTGCAAACTTTTTATGGGTAGCAAACTGGCATAGATACATTTTTCTGCGCCTGCTCACTTTTATATTCTCCCCACTGGAGAGTTTTAGTATGCTTTGTCTTCCTGGTATAGTTCCGGTAACAAAAAAATTATTTATCAAATGGCTTCTATGCACTCTTGTAAACATACTGACTGGCAATCGTACCTGGAACCATTGCAACAACTTTGCTACCATTAACGGATAACCATTTGTAAAATATACCCTGCAATAATTGCTGGATGCTTCTATCCTGATGATATCCTCGGGCTTTACATACATAATCCCTTTCGCATGGGGTATCTTTATCATGTTACTTAAGCTTATTTATTATTAATTACTGATGATAATTACCTGCACTCCTGTTGCTACTATTATTGAGGCACCTGCCGCAGCCGAAATACTTTTTACAGTTGTGCTTACAGATACAACTGGATATCTTGGCCTGCCTGATGGTATTATTACTTCACTGGTTACTCCGGGCACCTGGTTATTTTCCCAGTTGGCGGCGTTACCCCAGTCTGTATCTACATTACCGGTCCAAACACTGCCTGCCGTGCTTGATACAGTTACTGCTTTTATTACCGTATTGCCTACACATCCAATATCATCTGTTTCTGTTACACTTACCTGTTGAGAGCCGGGAGTGTTGAACGTACCAGTTACTGAATTGGTATTGGTGCCTGTGTTTTGCACGCCGCCGGTGAATGTCCACAAATAAGTGCTGCCAGTATGAGCAACAACGCTGTAAGGAGTTTCTACACCTGCCGCCACTGCATCCAATCCGGTAATAGCACCGGTAAATGGCTTTTGAATAACAAGGTCGGTTCCGTTGTTATTACCTGTGTAAGCAGGTGTACTGCTCAACACACGAATACGATAAAAACTGCCAGATGCTGCCAAAGGCATTGTAACTGAAATGACACCAGAAATTGCAGTAGATGTTAGCGTACCTATTATGGTTGGATTTGTAAAATCACCAACTAAATTGCTTAATTGTGCAGTATAAACATTGCCACTAGCAGGTGTGCCGCCCTGCACAGTGTAGCTCAAATTAAAAACAGAACCTGGACAAAAGCGGCTTGCCGGTGCACTGCAATTAATTACTAAAGCTCCGCCGGATACAGTACCAAATTCATCAGCGCCAATATCGGGAGTGGAGGCACTCCGTGAACTGTCATCTATATCAGTAAGAATATCTGCTAAAGGTGTTCCTTTATTATCAAGCGCTTCGTTGCCAGTGGCAGCCATATGCAAATCAGTAGCTGATAGAAAAACCGGAGGAATATTTACAGTGTTGGCACCGAAAACTGCCTGCACTTCTGCTAGTGTAGTAAGGCTAGCAGCGCTGTTTTTTCCAAGTGGCGTACCCTCAATATTGTTGTAATTTATAGTAGTATTGACAATGTTGGATGTTTGAGAAATAGCATAACTATTAGTAGTTGATGGAGACCGGTTAATAAAATTGTTATTATAGCAATTAATTCTGCCGACAGTGCTTGTTGAACATATAAATGCATGAGATTCACCCGGTGCGTTGGTTATGAGTACAGAGTTATAAGCAATCTGCCGCAACCCTGAGCCTGGTGCATATATACCTGCAGTAACACCACCAGAACCACTTGCGATGCCATAAATAAAATTATTGTGCAACTTAGCCATGTTTGTAGTAGAACTTGGATTAAACTGAATACCAAAGGCATAAACACCAGCACGACTGCTTGTAATATCACTAACAATATTTTTTTGTACTACTACATTTATTGCTGAACTGGAAACAAGAATTCCGTTGATGGCACTTGTACCAGACGATGTTAAACCCGAAACCGTGTTCCCTTCAACAAGGATATTGTTGCCGCCAGCTGAATTAATCTCAATACCAATTGGCGAAGCTGCGTTTGCGCCTGCATATGAGATATTCAGAATGTTATTATTTTTTATTACTACAGTACTACATGCAGTTGATACTGTGATACCCTTAGCAGGAGAAGTTAATGTAGCTGCAAAATTGCCGATGGTATTATTCTGTATAGTGCAGCCAAAGCTAAGACCGGAAAGACTGATGCCGGTATTTGCTATTGCATCAGCACCTGTTCTGGCAAGGTCGTTGTCTAAAATATTTACAGTAGTGCCGTTTTGAAAAGGGCCGGTTGCGGCTAATATATAAATACCAATAATTGCCCGCTGTATGATATTATTTTGAATGGTAACTTTATTAAAGTAACCTGCACTAATATAATTAGACGACATCAGTGATACATTATAGTTACTACCTCCTCCCGCTGATATACTACAATTTTTTATTGTTATATTATCTGCACTGTTGGCCTGGTCTGCCCCGCCTATATTTATGCACCTTCCGCCTGGATTAGTATTGTTAATAGTCATATCTCTTGATATAGAACCATTATTAGAGCCATCAATAAAAATATAATCCCCAGAGATATTAAAAATAGCAGCCCCGCCTAACGAACCACTTATGGCAACAGTTGTTCCTGGTGCAGGCTTAATTGTAAGTGTATTGGTACTGCTGGCAGTGGCGTTGGTATTTATTGTCAATGCGGATGTTATAGTGTAGGAAGCATCTGTTAATAAGAAAACCACCGGCTGTGTAAGAGTCATACTATTATATGCCGTTACCGCTTCATTTAATGTAACATAGGTACCGCCAGCACCAACATTATAAGTTTGAGCTTTGCTTTTGAAATTAAAACAGTTTAAAAAGACCAATAAAAAGAATGCAGCAATGAAAGTTCGTTTCATAATACTATTTTTTCTGAAAATTAGAATGCAGTAAATACAGTTTGTTTAGTAATGTAAAAATGAGCAAATGGGCTTGGCAGTCAAATAGCTAGATATAGCCATTATCACTAATTACATAGTTATATAAATTTGAAAACAAATCTATTTGTTGGCATAAGGCACAGCAATAGGGATTTATACCTAATATCGTTTGTAATGAGCAACAACAAACCAATTCTTACACCCGTAAAAAGAGAAGATTTTAAAGAGAACTTTGGCGGCAATACTGCGGTAGAGAATATTGACCCGTTAACATTCTTCTCGCCATTAATTGAGCATTTTAAAAAGCTTGCAGCAGGGCCTTATTTTTGGTTTGTAGCAGATGTTACTACAGGAAAAGCGAAAGCCGCTGGTGGTATATTGGAAAAAATTGTGAACATGAAAGAGGCCGATTTTATTAACCACCCACCAGACAAATTGTTTATGAATATGCATCCTGATGACGGCCCTAAGCTTTTTGCCTTTACAAATCACTACATCTCATTTGTAATGAGCATGCCAAATGAAAGAAAAACTCATGTACGGCCAACAATTTATACCAGGCTGCTAAGCCCCGAAAAAAAGTATAAATGGGCCATGATACAATATGCTGATCATATTTGGGATGCGGAGGGAAAAATTGCCTATGGTTTAACCCTGGTTACTGATATTTCTCACATAAAAAAGGATGGCGTAGCCATGATGAGTATACTGGACAGTTATGACGACAGTTGCCAGCATTTCTTTTGTACAGATGGAAAAACATTGCCCGATACCTCCGCCCAATTGCCTAAATTAAGTCAAAGAGAAATTGAAGTACTCCGATATCTTGCTATTGGCAACAGTAGTAAACAAATTGCGGCATCTCTTAATATTGCCATAAAAACAGTTGATAACCACCGGCAGAGTTTGCTGAGGAAAACACAAACTAAGTCTTCGGGAGAATTAGTAGCCTATGGAATTAATATGGGGTTTATATAAGGTGGAAGGTATAAGGCAAAAGGTGTAAGGAGGAAATATTACACCAGCTTTTGTTTATGCGCCAGTGCAACAGCTTCGCCAAGAGAGTGTACCTGTAGTTTTTCGTAAATCTTTTTTACATGATTATTTACTGTAAAATAACTAAGCCCCATTTTATCGGCTGTCATTTTGTAACTGAGGCCTTGTGAAAGATGTTTAAGCACCTCATTTTCTTTAAGGGTAAGATTATACTCAGTTTTAGTAATGGCTTGATTGCCGAAGTAACGCATTACCTTTAATGCAATGCTGGGGCTCATGCTGGCACCTCCGTTGATCACTTCATCAATACTCTGGGAGAGTTGCAGCACAGAAGCATTTTTTAAAACATAACCCTCAGCGCCTGCCTGTAAAGCGGCAAACACTTTATCATCATCATCAAACGCCGTTTGCATTATAACTTTAATATTGGGATAATGCTGCTTTACTAATCTTACACCATCAATACCATCCACCACCGGCATTTCAATATCCATTAAGATCATACCTGGATTTACAACTGCTATATCTTCCAATATTGATGAGCAGTTTTCAAACCCACCGGCATACTCATAGCCTGGCGTAAGCTGCAGAAAAGCTTCAAGGCTTTCCCGGCGTGATTTGTTATCATCATACACAGCAATTCGTATCATAATATAAAGATAGACTACATATCAAATGAATTACTGGCTAAATATAGCTATAGGGAAAATACACTTTACCGCCGTACCCTTTCCCGGCAATGTGTCAATAATTACTTTACCTTTTAAAGCACTGCAGCGTTGCTTAATATTTTGAATACCATTACCATTGCTGTTTTTATTGGTGTCAAATCCTCTTCCGTTATCGGTAATGACAAACAACACTTCCTGTTCTGCAGGATGCAGCGAAACAATCACCAGCGAAGCGTTGCTATATTTGGCGGCATTGTTTATAGCTTCTTTGGCAATGAGTAAAATATTCTTTCTTACTTCAGGGTTGATAAGAGAAGAAGACAATACAGGATCAAGGTCAATTTTAAATTCAATATTCTTAGGCGACAACAGCTCACTACTATAGTTTTTTAACCTTGCCTCCAGTGTGTATTTTTCCTGGTCTGCAGGTTTCATACTCCAGATAATATCCCCCATTCTTCCCATTAGTTCTTTAGATGTAAAAGCTATTTTCTCAACCAGTTTTTTACTCTCCTCTGGTTTTTCATTCCATATATTTCCTGCCAGGTCACCGTAAATATTCATACTGCTTAAGGTAGCTCCAATATCATCATGCAGGTCCGATACAATACGCTCCCTCTCCTGCTGTATTGCCAGTTGTTTTTCCATCTGCATCCGTTCACGCCGCAGCCTGTACCTGAAAAACAATACAACGAAAGCCACAATGGCCATTATTGAACAGGTAATGATTGTCCATTTGAAAAGGGATGTCTGCCACCAGTAAGGCGTAATATACAATGGTACCTGGTGAACATTTCCTGCCTGTAAGTTATCCGGGTTATACAGGCGTATTTCAAAAATGTATGCCCCCGGCTTAATATTTACAAAACGGGCAGTTCCCCTTCCATCGGCTATTTGCCAGCTATCGTTGTAATTTTTCAGGCGGTACTGTACTTTGTATTTACCGGGTTGAAAAAAATTGATAGCAGTGTATTCAATTTCAATACTGGAGTTTCCAGGATTAATGGTAATGGATTCGTAATCGGAATGCCTGCCGGGCCGGAGAAATACGGTGTCGCCAGACATCAAACGCAATAACTGGATCCTGGCACTGTACTCATTCAATGTTTGCGGAGTATTTACTTCAATTTTATTAATGCCATTTACACCACCAAAATACAGTGAGCCGTCATCGGCCCGGCAAAAAGCATTCGTATTGAATTCACTGCCCTGAACACCTTCTGTACTGCCTAATCCTTTATAATCATTTTCTTTCCACCGGAACAACCCATTATTGCTGCTTACCCAGTAATACCCTTTGGCATCTTGTAAAATTGCATAGAGGTATAGGTCCGGCAGTTTGTTATTGATTTCGGTTAACGGCTGCAATTGGCCTGTAGATATTTTATACCTGTATAATCCAAGTGTAGTAGCCATCCAAAGCTCATCTGCATTTACCTGTAAACAATTTTTTACAAATAAGTAAGGATGTATATCCTGCTGCAGTTCGTATCCATTGCCTGCAGGCTTATAGCGTTTTATACCTTTGTCACGCAGCCCTACCAACAGATCTTTATTGGGCAATTCAAACAAAAAACTGAATATCTGCATTTTCTCCTTTATACCCTGCAGCGTTTCGCAAGTTTGGGTGTTTATATCATACACAAAAAGATTGGTGTACGTTCCAATTAAAAAAAGTCCGTTTTGTAATTGTACAATACTGGATACCTGATGGCCAAAAAAAACTGGTGATGATATTTTTTTTATGATATTTTTTTTTGAAGGATCATAAATAATGATACCATTTCCACCAGCCCATATTTTTCCGTATCTGTCCCGGTATAGTACCTCGTATGAATGGCCCGGTTCTGTACATACCTGCTGCATGTAATTACCATTGCTGTCAAGTAACGACACACCGTAACCTTCAGAAGAAAAATAAATATTACCGTTACCATCTGCAGTAAGGGCTCTTATAAAATTTGACACGCCTGCTTTGCCGGCCACCCCTTTATTCAGGAAATGCTGCAGGCGGAACGCATTAAGATTACAGAAAGAAAAGCCCTCGCCAAACGAAATAAGCCACAGGTTTTCTTCATCATCACACAACAAAGGTATTGCTGCATACTTAACGCTGTAGGGATCGTAAGGATTATTCAAAAAAGACCGGGTAATTTTTTTTTGCTCAATATCAAATGCGGCAATCCCTCCTTCAAATCGCAACCATAACCTGCCTTTATTGTCGTGATAAATTTCAGGCTTAAGTTTTACCTGCTTTTGATCCGGCACAGTTATATCATAGCGGCTGAAATTATTGCTTTGCCAATTGTATTGCACCAATGCGTTATCGCTGATAAACCAAACATTTACCGCATCAGATGTATAACTAAATTCACTCCACTCAATAGCAGCGTTTTTTTTTGTTTCCCAGGTAATTTTGTTTTGTTTATCAAGCGTACTCCTGTAAATCACATTCGTACCCGGAATCCATTTGAATATTGCAGACTGAGTAATATTGTTCCTGTCGAAAAAACTGCATAGCAAAGCGCTTACATCAACAGGTGGCAATACAACTGTTGCACTTTTGGTTTTTATTTCATAGCAAATAATTCCTTTCCCATTAATTCCCAGCCACAAGCTGTTATTTTCATCAATATGCAGAATATTAAGTCCCTGCACCTGTATCTTAAACGGTTCAATAAAAGAGCGCAGGCTCACAATTTCTACAGTATCCTTATATGGATCATACCTTACCAGTTCATCATCATTTTTTGTAAGCCAGAAAACACCAGTTTTATCTTCCTTAATATCTTTCAACGCATGGCTTTTAAGTAATTCATTATTCTTAAATACATCGGTAAAAGTGGCTCCATCAAACCTGAATAAGCCACTCGTGGTAGTTATCCAGGCAAAGCCTCTTGAATCTTTAAAAACGCTGTTACAAACCGTCTGAGGCACACCGGAATTTTTATCAAAATGATGAAAATACAGGTTGGCTTTTTGTGCCCGGATAGAGTTACCGGAAAGTAATAACAGGCAAAAACAATATTGTAAGTGACGCAGTATTTTCATTTTATAATACCAGTATCAGCAATTTAATAAATCCAATGTAATTATAATCCGTTCGTTCATTTGGTTTAAAGAAATAAAAAAACCTCCCGGAAATCCGGGAGGCCTATTTCAATTTGTCAATTTACAAATTAAGCAATCTCAACTTCAGCACCAGCTTCAGTCAATTTAGCTTTAAGGTCGTCAGCAGTTGCTTTGTCAACGCCTTCTTTCACTGGTTTTGGAGCGCCATCAACCAAGTCTTTAGCTTCTTTCAAGCCCAGGCCAGTCAATTCTTTTACAATCTTAACAACAGCTAATTTGTTAGCGCCACCGCTTTTCAAAATAACGTTGAAAGATGTTTTCTCTTCAGCAGCAGCAGCGCCACCGCCACCATCGCCACTTACTACTACTGCAGCAGCAGCTGGTTCAATACCATACTCTGATTTTAAGAATTCTGCTAATTCTTGTACTTCTTTTTCTGTTAAGCTTACTAAATTTTCAGCTAATACTTGTACGTCTGCCATGTGTTTAAAATTTTTTCCGCCTT
>CAZBTD010000058.1:0-21008 GCA_964494815.1 uncultured Ferruginibacter sp.
CCCACAGCACCCGTTGTTACCACTAACCCTATTGCAAATGTTCTATCAAACAAAGCCACAGGCGGCGGTGTAATTGTCGATAGCGGTGGTGTAAACATTACTTCAAAAGGTTTGGTATGGAATAATGCAGGAGGCGCTACGCTGGCTTCCAATATTGGTAAGGTTATTTTAAATGGCAATGCAAACCCCTTCACAGATTTTATGAAGCAATTGCAACCCAATACCACCTATTGTTACAGGGCTTTTGCCACCAATTCAATCGGCACAAGTTATGGGGCTGATGTATGCTTTACCACCAGCGCCCCTGTGCCGGTGTTAACTGCTATTCCCGGCACAATAGATTTTGGCCAAAACTTTTACGGCGCTAACCCAATAACAGTTCCCTATATTCTTACCGGGGCATACCTTTCGCCAGCCAGTGGTAATATCACCATTAATATTCCACTTAATTCAGGGTTCCAGATTTCTCTGGCCAGCGGCAGCGGCTTTGGTTCTTCCATCAGCATTCCATACACCGGCAGTACGCTCCCCCGTACACCCATTTTTGTAAGGTTTAATACAAATGTGTATGGAGATTTCAGTGCTTCTGTTATACATGCAGGCGGAGGAACAACACCCGCCAATGCGGATACTGTGAAACTAAGCGGTACCATTGTGCAGTCGCCAGATGATGTTACAAATCGTGGTAACGATTTTTGGCTTGGCTTTGCTTATCAAAATAAAATGAAGAACACGCCGGGCTCCGGCAGCGAACCATTCCTTACAGTATACGTGGCTGCAGGCAACCAGGCTGCAGATGTGGTGGTGGAGATGCCTGGCATACCTGGCGCTTATTACCAAACATTTACTATACCGGCAAACAGCACACATGCTTTTGATAATTTCCCACAGGGGCAAACAAATGCTGCTTGGGATGCAAGGCTTTCGGCAACTGGTGTAAGCAACAGAGGCATACATGTATATTCAACCAATGGCGCTCCTATATCGGTATGGGAATACATTGCCACAACCGGCAACTCTGCTGGTGGCAGCATGATCTTCCCGACAAGTACATGGAACTCTAATTATACAGTACAGGCCTATGCTGGAAAAAGCAATAACGGCCTGCCAAACTCATTCTTCTTTGTAATTGCTAATGAGGATAATACAGAAGTAACCATTACGCCATCCGCTGGTATCATCGATCCTTCGCAGGCTTTATTAGACAACCCAACTGTTTTATATCCTGCAAACGTGCCGTTTACTGTTACCCTTAACAAAGGGCAGGTATTTAATGCTATTGGCGTAATTACAGGTTCAGGTAATGCGGCTACTTCTGCCGGCTATGATTTAAGTGGCACCAAAGTAAGCACCAAATGCGATAAAAAAATTGCTGTATTTGGTGGAAACGGGAGGTGCCTTGTTACCACACCTACTCAATGTACAGAAGGTATTATTAGTGCAGGCTCAGATAATATGGTACAGCAAATGATACCAAGTGTGGCGTGGGATACAAAATATTTTACTGTGCCCACCAAAACAATGGAGCATAACCTTTTCAGGATTTATGTAAGAAACGCCACACAAAAAGTTTGGATAAACGATGAGGCTCATGGCGTAGCGTTATTAACTACGGCAGGTGTACATCCTGGCGGCGCAGATTTCAACGGTCATTATACATTTCAAACTTTTACAGCAGGAGGCGGTTTCTATGCTTTAGAAACAAGTGAGCCAATAGAAATTGAAAGTGATGAGCCAATCAGTGTAACGCAGTTTATAACTGCTGGCGATTGTGCCACTAACACAAACCCTCCCTATGTAAACCCAACTAATACAGGAAATAATGGCCAGGGAGATCCTGAAATGATAATTATTACCGGTGCCCAGCAAGCTATTACAGATGCAGTGGTGTATTCACCCGCATTTCAAAATGGGGCCAGTGGTGCAGGATATATAAATGTAGTGATACCGGCAGCAGGCGTTACAACCTTCAGGCTTGATCCTGCAACCAACCCATCTAATGTAGCAGATACAGGACGCAGCAGTTATATTGCCGGCCAGGCATACCAGGCGGCAGGCAATATTCCTATTGCCAATGCTTTTAAACCATTCCCACAAAACCCTAACTATTATTACGCTAAGTTTTTTGTAAGCTATCCTGCAACGCATGTAATGACATCGACAGTGCCATTTAATGCTACAGCATATGGTGTTGCCAATGGTGAGAGCTATGGATTTAATGCAGGCACTGCAGTAAAAAATCTTTCTTCTTATAAAATATCAGTAAACCCTGAGGGAACAGACTCAAGCAGTACTGTTGTGAGGACTTGTGTGAATACTCCTATTACATTAAAACTTGCGTTCCCATATCCACCTTCATTAGTAAATAAAATTGTATGGCAGCCCAATGATGCAAGGATAACACCTAACGTGGATACTACTGGCCCGGTAGCGGCTGGTGTGGCTGTGGTGGATGATACTATTATTGTAGGAGGCCGTACATTTTATGTTTATAAATCGCCAACAACATTTACGTTTGCTGCAAACGGGTTGTATAATTTTAAAGTTACAGCCTACGGCACTTTTGCCAGTGATTGCCCAGGTGAAGATCAGCAAAATATTCTTGTAAATGTTGGACAAGATATATTAAACCTGGCGGCTAACCCTTCTTGTGGTAACCCAACTGTTCCTTTTACAGCAGATACAATCCCAATGGTGGGTACAAACATTCTTAGCTGGCAATGGAATTTTGGAGATAACACTACTGTAAGCACAGGTAATATTTCTCCTCAAACACATACTTACGCAGCCGGCCCAACAGAATTTACTGTTAAGCTTACTACCAAAAATACAGTTGGCTGTATTTCAACTGACAGCTTGAAGATTGATTTTGGTGGCGGCCTTGAATCTAAATTTACCATCAGCAAAGATGCTGTGTGTGTAAATGAGCAGGTAACATTTACAGATGCTTCTACAGCGTCGGGCACATCAGGCGCTATTAATAGCTGGGAGTGGAATTTTGATAATGGCAGCCCTGTCTTTAATGGCCAGGTACCAGCTGCACAATCTTACTCCACGCCGGGTATAAAAACAGTTGCGTTAACAGTGCGTACACCAATTGGCTGTGTAAAAACTTTTAAAGACACTGTAACGGTAGAAGCTAACCCGGTAGCGGCTATCAACCCATCACCAACATTTGTTTGCTTTGGCGATAGTGCTGCTTACAGGGATGCAAGCACCATTTCAGTTGGTACTATTACAAATTGGGAATGGTTATTCGATGATGGCACCACAAGCAACCTGCAAAACCCTAAACACAAATGGCTAACAACTGGTGATCATACAGTAAAACTTGTTGTGAAATCAACAGGAGGTTGTAATTCTGATACAGCCACACATATCATTAATGTAAACCCATTACCAAAAGCAGGTTTCCGGTATGATATGAATTGTACAACACGTACGTTAACTGTTACTGATACATCAAATGGATTTGGTACAAATATTACAGGCTGGCTCTGGGATTTTGGCGATGGAACACCTACAAGCAACCTCCAAAATCCGCCACCACATATATATGCGGCATCAGGCACATACACAGTTAGCTTGAGTGTAACAACTGCTAATGGTTGTGTAAGTGCGACGCCAGAAACAACTGTCATTACTATTGCTGCATCACCAGTGGCAGACTTTACAATTCCTGGTACAACTTGTTTGCCATCGGCTTCTCCTGTATTTCAAAATAATACAACTATAAGTGATGGTACTATTGCACAGGTTACCTATATCTGGAACTTTGATGATGGTTCAGGCGATATGAATGCACCGGCAGTAATTCCTGTAAGCCCTACTCACCTGTTTGCAGATAGCGGCACATACAATGTTAAGTTAACAGCAATTAGTAATAATGGCTGTACACATTCAATAACAAAAACATATTCGGCTGTTTACAGGCAACCTGTTGCTGTAATTACAGCGCCAACTGGTGTTTGTCTTGGCAATGAAACTAGTTTCTCTTCTGCATCAAGTACAGCGGTTGGTAGTTCTGTAAGCGGATGGACATGGGATTTTGGCGATTCTCCAACACCGGGTTCTTCCGCAGATCAAAATCCTGTCTATACGTACACTGCAGCAGGGCCTAAAACGGTGAAACTATCAGTAACCTCTGCAGCAGGTTGTACATCTCGTGATACTACCATCAGCTTTAGCGTAAACCTTAGTCCTGTTGCAGGCTTCACATTTGATGCAATCCGCTGCCAGGATAGTGTAATTACATTTACGGATGCATCCACACCAAACGGTTCAGCCATTACAGAATGGATATGGGATTTTGGCGGAGACGGCACATTAACTCAAACAACACAGGCACCGGCAACACACACATTTGCCAGTGCTATTAGTTATAATGTATCATTAACTGTAAAAGATGCGAATGGATGTTTAGATGGATCTCCATTTGTAGTGCCGGTTGTAATCAATCCAAATCCACGAGCAGATTTTAACGTAACTGATATTTGTGTTGGTAATGGAAGGGCAGATTTTACACAAAACGTTTCGCTTTCTTCTGGACAGGTTGTTACCTGGAATTGGGATTTTGGTGTTGCAGGTTCTGCACCAGGTATTATACCTAACCCACAATTTGTTTACCCTATAGGAGGAGAGTACAACGTAAAATTAACTGTAACATCAGATAGCTCATGTATTGCGGATACTGTGAAAATGGTGAAAGCATTTACAGCGCCATCAGCAGCGTTTGAAGTAACTAACAATACGCAGCTATGCAGTAACCTGCCCGTTGGTATTATTGATAGGTCGGTTGTTACTGGTTATGGAGCCGTTGATAAAATTGAAATTTATTGGGATTATCAAGGGGCGCCATTAGACAGAGAAATTATTAACGCACCAGCAGTAAATAGTACTTATACCAATGCTTATTCTGAATTTGGAACACCAGCTAATAAGTTATATCAGGTAGTTATAAGAGCATTTAACGGTCCTGGCTGTTATACTGATTCGGTTCAGGACATTACATTGCTTGCATCTCCAAAAGCACAGTTTATCCAGCCAGCACCTGTGTGCCAGGAAGCTAATTCATTTACTCTTACCGGCGGCTCTGATTTGTTTAGCTTGCCTGGAAGTGGCGCATATAGCGGTAGTGGTGTTACTAGTGATGAATTTACCCCGTCATCTGCAGGAGCAGGCACTCATACAATAACATATACTTACACAACAACTACCGGGTGTATTGATACGGATGAAAAACAAATTGTAGTAAATCCAACTCCAATTATAAGTTTTGGAAGGCAGGCAGTGATAAATGTATTGGAAGGGGATGTATTGCACTTAAATCCATCCATTACTTATGGCAGTACTTATTTGTGGTCGCCGGGTACATACTTAAACAGTACCACGTCAGCAACGCCAAGCGGTACCCCAAGTGATAATATTACTTACCTGCTTACAGTTACATCTGATAAAGGCTGTGTGGATACTGCAAGTGTGTTTGTAAAAGTAGTGAGAGATTATGTTATACCAAACACATTTACGCCTAATAATGACGGGCAGCACGACAGGTGGGTAATTGAAAATCTTGTTGATTATCCAGATGTAAGAGTAAGGGTATTCTCAAGAGCAGGACAAATGATGTTTGAAAGTTATGGATATAATACACCATGGGATGGAAAGTATAAAGGCAAAGATTGTCCGTTTGGAACTTATTATTATGTAATTGAAACCGGGGGTGGCCGCAAACCAAGAACAGGGTATGTAACCATTATCAGGTAAAAATAACTGCTATGAAAAGATTGCTTGCATTTTGTTTGTTGTTTTCAGGCTTTGCAGCTTACGCTCAGCAAAAGCCAATATACAGCCAGTATATTTTAAACAACTATATCATCAACCCGGCTGTTACCGGTATTGAAAATTACACGGATGTAAAAATCAGCTACAGAAACCAGTGGCAGGGAATTGATGGAGCACCCGTAACAACCTATGTTACTATTCATGGGCCTATTGGTAAAAAAGATTACCGTACCAACGCCACTTCATTTGCTATTCCCGGAGAAAACCCAAGGGGCCGCAATTATATGGAACAATATGAAGCACCGGCACCGCATCACGGGGTGGGTGTTACTGTTATCAGCGATAAAACAGGTTACATAAACCGTTGGGGTGCATATGCAACTTATGCTTATCACAAAGGCCTTAATCCCACAACCACATTAAGTGCTGGTTTTATGGTAGGTATGTCTTCTGTAAGTGTTGATGCTACTAAAATTGAATGGGGCAATCCAAGTTTATCAGACAATACAGATTTAGCTGTAGGGTATTTATCAGGAGCAATTTCAAAAGTAAAACCTGAAGTAGGCGCAGGGCTTTGGTTATATGGGGCCGATTATTTTGCAGGCATATCTGTACTGAATATTATTCCTGGAAAAGCAAAATTTGGAGCTGATTCAGCTATTTACGGTTCAAATTTCCAACCTCATTTTTTTGCCACAGCAGGCTATAAGTTTTTTGTAAATGATGATTTGAGTTTAACGCCATCAGTAATGGTTCAATATGTAAAACCATTATCGCCACAATTGTTCACCAACTTTAAATTGCAATATTGGGATAAAGCTTGGGTGGGCGGCAGTTATCGTTTTGGCGATCAGCTGAGTGGGTTTTCAGCAATGGCAGGTGTAAATATTTCAAGTACAGTTAATTTAGGCTATGCGTATGACGTGGCACCCACAGCTTTAAGCCAGTACGCAAGAAATACACATGAAATAATGATTGGCTTTCTTCTCGGCAATAAGTATGATGACTCTTGCCCAAGACAAAACTGGTAATACAACAATCAGCATACAACAAAGAAGGGCGGCATGAATAATGTTGCCTTTTCTTTTTATAAAAATGAATAATAGCTATTTAAAATACTTTAGTTGCTTCTTGTGCTGTGCTATAAGTGTAATTTGTTTTGCACAGGAAAACAATAATACTTTTTATCAAAACCCAATTCTTCATGCTGATTACAGCGACCCCGATGTAATCCGTGTGAATGATGATTATTACATGGTTGCTTCCAGTTTTAATTGTGTGCCTGGGTTGCCAATTCTTCAAAGTAAAGATTTGGTGCATTGGCAAATAAAGAGCTATGCTTTAAACAAGCTGCAGCCTGAAGGCGAATTTGATAAACCACAGCATGGCAATGGTGTGTGGGCGCCATCAATTCGTTTTCACAAAAACGAATTTTATATTTATTATCCCGATCCAGATCATGGCATTTATTTAATCAAAGCAAAAAGTATTGAAGGCCCCTGGACGGATCCTGTGCTTGTGGAAGAAGGAAAAGGATTAATTGACCCTTGTCCATTATGGGATGATAATGGGAAGAATTATTTGGTACATGCATACGCTGGCAGCAGGGCAGGCTTTAAAAGTATTTTGGTGATGAAAGAATTAAATACTGCTGCTGATAAAGTGATAAGTAAAGCGGTTTTAATTTACGATGGACATGATATTGACCCAACTGTAGAAGGCCCTAAAATTTATAAGCGAAATAATTATTACTATGTATTTGCACCAGCAGGTGGTGTAAGTGCCGGATGGCAAATTGTATTAAGAAGTAAAAAAATTTATGGCCCTTACGAAAGAAAAGTAGTGTTGGCAAAAGGCAATACAACTATTAATGGCCCACATCAGGGAGCATGGGTGCAAACAAAAAACGGGGAAGACTGGTTCCTGCATTTCCAGGATAAAGAAGCTTATGGAAGGATTGTACACTTGCAGCCAATGCAGTGGAAAGATAACTGGCCAGTAATTGGTGAAGACAGCGATGGGGATGGGGTAGGCCAGCCTGTTATAAAATTTAAATCACCCCTCATTGTAGGCATGGCATCATTGTTTGAAATGCAGGAAAGCGATGAGTTTAATACTACGGCATTGGGACTTCAATGGCAATGGCATGCCAATCCAAAAGAAGGTTGGGCTTTCCCTTATCCGCAGAAAGGAGTGGTGCGTATGAATGCTGTATTGGACAGCGTTGATAATTTGTGGCAATTGCCAAATTTGCTGTTGCAAAAATTATCAGCAGAAAAATTTACAGCCACTGTGAAATTTTTGTTTACTCCTAAAACAACAGGGGAACGGTTTGGTTTTGTAATGATGGGCAGCAGCTATGCATATTTATCAGTAGTAAAAAAAAGCGACGGACTATTTTTAGTATACAATAATTGTACGGATGCTGATAAAGTCAGTGAAGATGAAGAAAAAGTAATTACGGCATTAAACTCTGGCGACGCATATTTTAGAATAACAGTAAATGCAGGTGCACAATGTAGTTTTAGTTACAGTAACGATGGAATCAGATTTACCATACTGGAAGAAAAATTTACAGCCAAGCCTGGCAGGTGGATAGGAGCCAAACTAGGTTTCTTTTGTTCACGGAAAGTAAAAACCAATGATGCCGGCTTTGCTGATATTGACTGGTTGAGAATAGAAAAATAATTTTAAATATTACTCAAATGAAATCACAAGTGTTGCTTATTTCTTTTTTGTTGTTGAACAGCATTTCTTTTTCTCAAACAAAAAAGGAAGGAGCAATTGCAGCAAAAGTGGAAATGCTAAAGAAGGCAATGATTGATGCAGACTCTTCAGCACTTCATAAACTGTGTGCAATGCAACTGAGTTACGGGCATTCTTCCGGAGCAGTTGAAAACAGAAATGAGTTTATCTCAAAAATTATAACCGGTAAAAGTGATTTTGTTTCGATTGATTTATCAAACCAGTCGATTATGGTTGCAGGCAATACTGCAATAGTGCGGCACAAATTGGATGCTGTTACAAACAATGATGGTAAACCAGGAGAAGTGCATTTGCTTGTGCTGCTGGTTTGGCAAAAACAAAACGGCAATTGGAAATTACTTGCACGCCAGGCAGTAAAACAACAATAAAAGTAGTTTTTGTTTATGCAATTTTTTCTTTCTTTTCATCAGTTTTCTATCCTCTGCATCAGTTAAAAAAGTAAAAAAACAAATATGATTTTTGCTTGTCGTTACCGGCAACGATTGCATAGAAATAGTACAGAAACCCTCAAAAAAGGGCGCAAAAAAAGTTCTATTATTGACTTATGATTGCAGCTTTTTTTGTTGCAGGGCGCTCTGTAAAGAAGTGCCATAGTTCAATAAAACAGATTTTTTAAACATTGCTATATGAGAAAACTTGTAGGTATTTTTTCCTTTCTTCTAATTGTATCCCTTCATTCATTTGCACAGTCTCAAACAATCAAGGGTGTTATTACAGACTCTTTGGGCAAAGGCATTAAAGGCGTGAATATCTTAGCCAAGGGAAATAAAAAAGGAGCACAGACAGATAATGATGGAAAATTCTCTATCAATGTAAAAGGTGAGGGCAGTGTTGATCTTATTGTTTCTGCTATTGGGTATAAGAGCGCTATCATTACTGCTAATGCAAGTAAAGAAGTATCTGTTATGCTGCAGCAGGATATAAAAGTGGAAGATGAAGTGGTGGTAAATGTTGGCTATGGCACATTGCGTAAAAGGGATGTTACAGTTGCCGCATCATCTATTGGTTCAAAAGACTTGAAAGATATGCCTGTTAACAATGCTGCAGAAGCTTTGAATGGAAGGCTTGCTGGTGTTACGGCTACTGCATCTGAAGGCGCCCCTGATGCAGATGTGAAAATAAAAGTAAGAGGCGGTTCTTCAATAACGCAAGACAATGCACCATTATATATTATAGATGGCGTGCAGGTTGAAAGTGGGCTAAACTCTTTGTCTGTTCAGGATATCCAGTCAATAGATGTATTAAAAGACGCATCGGCCACAGCTATATATGGTGCAAGAGGTGCCAATGGTGTAGTGATTGTAACTACCAAAAGCGGTAAGCAGGGAAAAGTAAAACTCAACTATAGTGGTTTTGTTGGAGTAAAGAGTTTGAGTAATCAATTGGAAGTGCTTAATCCACAGGAATACCTTGAATTTATGTGGGAAAGAAACCAACTGGTAAGCGATGATGAATTTGCTGGTTTTAAAAGCCGCTATGTAGGTACATTTGATTCAATAGCAATTTATGCAAAAGACAGCTTGATGCCGGTAAACTGGCAAGACGAGGTGCTGGGCAGAAAGGCAATTACCACCACACACATTCTCAGTGCAAGCGGAGGCACAAAAAAATTTACTTACAACGGCAGCTACACTTATAACCGGGAGCAGGGTATTGCAATCAATTCAGATTACAAAAGGCACCTTGGTAATATAAAGCTCGAATTCAGGCCCATTTCAAAAATGAAGATTGGATTAAGTGGAAGATACAACGACCAGGTGGTAGATGGTGTGAGCACTTCAAATAATGAAGCCGGTGCTTCACTTAACAGGTTAAGGCAGATAATTAAATACAGGCCTTTTGTTCAGGGTACCGAAAAAGTGGATGAGATAGACCCAGATCTTTTTATTGAAACAAATGGCAACAGCCTTGGGCTCATTAATTCTGTGGCGCTTATGCGTTCTGAAACAAGAAAAAAACACCAGGCTTTATTAAATGGCAGCGTATCTGTTCAATATAATTTCACAAAAAAACTCAGCTTTAAAACTACTGTTGGTTACGACTATACAAGGATAAGGCAAAGTCTTTATTCGGATAGTGTAACATCAGACTCGAAAATTAATGGTGCTGGCAAGCCTATTTTGAACATTGATTCCAGCACAAGGAAAGTGCTGAATATTTCAAATGTTTTTACTTGGACAGTAAAAGATTATAAAAAGAATCATGATTTTGGTGCCATAGTAGGCAATGAAATTTATAATCAAACACTGGAAAGCCAAAGCCACCGCAGAAGGGATATACCAACCTTTACCACATCAAAAGATGCTATTAATAATTCCACATTGGGCAGGGAAGATTCAGGGAGCGGTTATCCACGAAGGGTAATTGCAAGAAGTAAACTGCTTTCATTTTTTGCAAAAGTAAATTATACTTTCAAAGACAAATACCTGTTCAATGCTACTGTCCGTTCTGATGGCTCATCAAAATTTGCACCTGAAAACAGGTGGGGTTTCTTTCCTTCTGGTTCTGTAGCCTGGAGGGTAAGCAAAGAAAAATTCATGAGCAAGGTTACATGGATAAATGATATGAAGATAAGGGCAGGCTATGGGGAATCTGGTAATAACAGGATAGCAGATTATGCTTACTTCACCACATTTGGGCAGTTCAATCCTTACGGACTAAATAATCAGAGCAACTCATCTTTAGCGCCTTCAGCACTTTCTAACTATTATATACAGTGGGAAACAAACGTCAGTAGAAACTTGGGCCTTGATGTGTCACTTTTTAATAGCAGGGTGGAATTGGTTGTTGATATATATAAAAACAGTGCAGAAGACCTTTTGCTGCAGGCGCCGCTTTCAACAGTGCTTGGTTATTCAAACAAATTAAAGAATATAGGCGCAACAGTTAATAAAGGCTTGGAGGTGCAGTTAAACTTTACACCTGTAAAAACAAAAGATTTCACCTGGACAGTAAACCTGAATAATTCATGGAATAAAAATACCATTACAAGGCTTACACCAGGATTGGATACAGTATTGGGAAATTCGGGATGGAGTCCTTCTGGTTTTGAAGACTTTGCAGCAATAGTAGGTCAGCCTGTTGGCGCCATGTATGGGTTTGTTACAGACGGCTTTTATACCACAAATGATTTTTTACCTGCGGCAGACCCGGCTAAATATGAGTTTGTGTTGAAACCAGGCGTTATAAGAAATAATATTTTTTCTAGCACTATTGCCCCTGGCGCTCTTAAATTAAAAGATCTTAATGGCGACAGTGTTATAACAGGTGCTGACAGAACTGTCATCGGAAACCCTACTCCAAAATTTACAGGAGGACTAAGTCAGCAGTTTACTTATAAAAATTTCGACCTGAGCATTTTTGTAAACTGGAGTGTTGGTGGCGATGTAATGAATGCCAATAAAATTGAATTTACCAATTCATACACGCCATGGGCAAATGCATTAAGCATGATTGAAGGCAGGTGGAAGACCATCAATGCACAGGGAGAACTGGTAACCGACCTTGATCAATTAAAAGACCTGAACAAAAATGCCACCATGTGGATGCCAATGCCAAGCAAATCTGGTAACAATGCTTTCCTGCTTCATTCCTGGGCTATAGAGGATGGCTCATTCCTGCGTATCAATAACATTACATTAGGTTACACATTACCTAGAAAAACTTTAAGGAGAATTGGTATTCAAAGCTTAAGGATATATGGCACTGCAAATAACGTGGCAGTTATTTCAGGCTATTCAGGATACGATCCTGAAGTAAGCACCCGTAACAGGGCCGGTCAGTTGCCATCTCCAAATGTAGATTATTCAGCATATCCAAGAAGCCGCAGTTTTATTTTTGGTGTGAATGCCGCTTTTTAAAATTAATTCCACAAAATAATTATCGCCTATATGACTAAGAGATCATTTCAAAATTTTTTTATACTGCTGATCATTGTATCACCATTTATATTTTCAACAGGGTGTAAAAAATATTTAAACGAAGAGCCGGAAACAGAGTTCGTAACTTCTGATGCTTTCAGCAGTACAGACAGCGCTTTCAGAGTTGTTCTTGGTGCGTATAATCAATTGGCCGGCGACCCGGGCTTTGGCATCCGACTAAGTATTTATTATCCAATGGGATCAGATGAAAGTATGAACCCTTCTGAAAGTAATGATGGGGGAAGAAGAAGTATGTCAAGGTACGAAATGGATGCAGGTAATACCGAGTTGAGCCGTCCCTATCGTCAATTGTACAAAGGAATTGAAATAGCTAATCATTGTATCGACAACATCCCACAAATGTCTGCTTATAAAGGTGAGCAAGGTGCAGATAAACAGAAAGAAGCCCGTCGTATGTATGGAGAGGCTTTAACATTAAGAGCTCAATTTTATCTTACGCTTATAAACGTATGGGGCGATGTGCCTGCGCCAATGGTGCCTGCGGCAAAAAATCCTGAGGAGTTTCCACAAAAAGAAGACAGGGATAAAGTATTTGAAAAATTATTAGCTGATTTGCAGACAGCAAAAGAGCACCTGCCGTGGAGGGACGAAGTGGCAGCGGACGAACGAATTACAAAAAGTGCGGCAATGGCTTTGAGAGCCAAAATGGCTTTGTTCAGGGCTGGCTGGTCTTTAAGAAGAAACCCAGTGCAAATGGCGCAGGGGTCTGATCCTGCAACATATTATACAATAGCCCGTGATGAGTGCAAAGCAATTATTGAATCTGGCAAGCATAGCCTTGTGGCTGATTTTAAAAGTTTGTTCAAAGATTATATCTGTTCAGTAAATAATCCTGTTGATCCCACTGGAGAAATTATTTTCCAGGTGGCGATGGCTGGTGGCAGCGCTACTGCAGATGGTAAATTTGGTTATGCAAATGGCCCACGTACTTTTAATCCTGCTACAGGCACTAATCTCGGTAATGGTTTTGTATTGATATTGCCTACCGCTTTTTATCAGTTTGATTCTATTGATACAAGAAGAGATGTATCTGTTGCGCCTTATGATGTAAATGGCGATGGCACAAAAAAAGGAGTACGGCTTATTGAATTACGAGACGGAAAATTCAGAAGAGAATGGATAACACCGGCTATTAGCCCCGATAATGTAGCACAATATTTTGGTGTAAACTGTCCACTTATCCGCTATTCTGATGTGTTGTTGATGTTTGCTGAAGCCCAAAACGAATTAAATGGATCGCCTGATGCCGCAGCTATCGCAGCATTTGAGGCGGTAAGAAAAAGAGGCTTCAGGGGCAATGAAAGTTTGATTGGTATTACACCAACTTCAAAGGATGGATTTTTCCAGGCTATTGTAAAAGAAAGGTTGCTTGAATTTATGGGAGAAGGATTGAGGAAATATGATTTGATAAGATGGAATTTGCTTGCAGCAAAAGTTCAGGAAACAAAAGATAACCTGAATAAGATGGCAATTTACGCCCCGCCATATGAAAATCTGCCTAAGTTTATGTATTACTATACCGGGTCAACTGTTGATAACGGAAGCCTGTGGGCAAATTCATTTTACTGGCCCAGCCCTACATCAAGTACTGCTATACCTGGCGCCACAAGGGTAAACTGGGTAGGCACTTCCTCATCAACAGATCCCACAAGTCCTTTAATCACTACCACACTTGCCAGGTATGCAATTGGGTTTGTGCCAAATAAAAGCGAATTGTTCCCGATACACCAATCGGATATCAGTTTGGGTAAACTGACACAGGATTACGGATATTGATATACCCTCACCTTCATACAAACAACAACTTAAGGCTGCATGAAATATTGTGGCCTTATTTTTTAAAAAGCAACAAATGATATTAGTGCCAGAGCAGCAAATAAAAAAAACTGTCGCCCTCTTGGTGGCAATGCTGCTTGCCGCCTCTGTCAATTTTCTTAAGGCGCAAGATAATAGTAACCTTATTGTACAGCTTAACAAAACCTCTTTTGCAAAAGGCGATACTATCAATATTGAAGCTACTCTGCTTAATTATAAAACTATTGCCAAAACTGCAACACTCCAGGTGTGGGCAGAAAATATTAAGACGGGCAGAAAATGGAAATTTAGGTACCCCTTGATAAACGGTTATATAAGTACAAAGTTGAAAGTTGACAGCAGCCTGATCGATGGTGTGTACGCTTTTAATTTTTTATTGCAAACCAGCTTTTTTTCAATTACCGGCCATGTATCTAATGCAGGTAAAAAAGATAAGCAGCTTAATTACGCCATGATTTCAAAAAACAAACAGGCAATAATGGATGCTGTAGTGTTAAATGAACAAAAGGATTTTTCTATCCGCAATTTGCTCTTTCAGGATTCTGCATTTATTATTTTTTCGAGGCCTGGGCAAAAAAATAACGACTTGCTGATTGATATTAAAACACCAATAGATTCTGCCTTTATCCCAACAATATCTGTTACAAGGTTTATCGTAGTAGGCGATACAGCTTCACCAATAAGAGCTGCTGACACATCATTGTATCATTTCATTGCAGCAGAAACTCAATACAAAATCATTTTACCTGAAGTGGTGGTGAAAGCAAAATCAAACAAGCGACTGGAGGATTTTGACAACGAAAACAGTACCGGTAGCTTTGCCGGCACCGATGCATTAATGCTGGATGGCTTAAGCTCAGATGAAATTGCCAATGCACCTGACCTCTACCTGTATCTATCCAGGAAAATAGGCGGCCTCAGGATAGATACTGATAATGAAACTGGTATCCGTTCTTTCTTTTGGCGAAACCAGCCTACGTCAATTTACATCAACGAAATAAGGCTGGATGCTGAAACACCGCTTTGGATAAACCCGGCAGATATTGCCATGATAAAAGTATTCAGGCCCGGCACTGTATTAATGGCCGACGCTGCTGCCGGTGGCGCCATTGCTATCTATACCAAAACCGGAGAATACAAGCAATCGAATAACAGGAATTACAGCTTTTACATACTGGGGTACACCGGACTTGAGAGTATTTGGAAATAAGCATGCTGCCAATATACCCCTTACTATTGGGTTTCCCTTACTTACAAAAAGGATAGGGAATGCAGCGTAAAGTACAGTCTCTTTTCAAAGGGTTTATAAGTAAAATTCCGGGGTAAAAAAAACTGTTTTTCCGGCACCGATAACGGGAACGTTTGCATAAATAAACTGCTGTAAAGAAGGTAATTAGTCGCCATTATAAGCGTAAAATTGTTAGAGAAAAAGATAAAAAAGCAACCCAAAAACCACCTTGCAAAAGTGTGGTTTCTATTGTTGGGAAAAGAAATAAAAAAACTAGCGCAAGCTTGCTAAAAAAAGCGCTCTCAACCTTTGGTTTATAAGTATGGAAATAAGATATCAAAACAGTGTGAGGGAAACCGCAGCGATGGGTACCGAAGAATTGCGTGCCGCATTTTTAATGCAGCAGGTATTGGTGCAGGATGAAATAAAATTATTGTACACTCATTACGACCGTGTAATTATTGGTGGCGTAATGCCGGTATATAAAACGATTTTATTGCCAATACATGATGCATTGAAGGCAAAGTTTTTTTTAGAAAGAAGGGAGATTGGAATTATTAATGTTGGCGGAGATGGTGAAGTGATTGTGAATGGCAAATCTTTTTTGTTAAGAAAACTTGACTGTTTATATGTAGGCAAAGGGAATGAGAAAGTGCAGTTCAAATCAGTAAAAAGAAAAGAACCTGCAAAATTTTATTTATTAAGTGCCCCTGCACATAAAGAAATCAGGGTGCAGTTGATGAAAAAAGAAAAAGCATCGCCGGTTGAATTGGGTAGTGTTGCTACTGCCAACCAGCGTACGATCTATAAGTATATACATGCTGATGGATTGAGGAGTTGCCAAATTGTGATGGGACTTACAATCTTGAATGAAGGCAGTGTATGGAATACGATGCCAACGCATGTGCATGATAGAAGAATGGAAGCATACTTCTATTTTGACCTGGCAGAAAACCAAAAGGTAATTCATTTGATGGGACAGCCCTCTGAAACAAGACATTTGGTCGTTAGTAATGAACAGGCAATCATTTCACCACCATGGAGTATCCACAGCGGATGTGGTACATCCAATTATGGTTTTATCTGGGGTATGGCGGGAGAGAATTATGTATATACAGATATGGATGCGGTAAACATTAATGATTTAAGGTAGCGGTTGCGCTGTAGCGCTTTTAATAAAATTGATTTGAAGAATTTATTTGCCATATTGATACTCTTTGTGAGTGGTGTTGCTTTTTTTCAACCTGATAAAAAGCCAACGCTTTTTTTGGCTGGCGACAGCACAATGGCAAATAAGCCACTTGATGAAAATCCTGAGAGAGGATGGGGAATGTACCTGCCTTCTTTTCTTACCTCAGATATTACCGTTGACAACCGTGCCGTAAATGGCAGAAGCACCAAAAGTTTTATAGACCAGAAATTGTGGGAAGGGATAATGAACAATTTGAAGGAAGGAGATTATGTAATGATTCAATTCGGGCACAACGATAGCAAGGTGGAAGACAGTACACGATACGCTCCTGCACAAACAGTTTATAAAACTAATTTGATCCGTTTTGTAAATGATGTTCGTTCAAAAGGTGCAACACCCATTTTGATTACACCCGTGATGAGAAGAAAGTTTGATGTGAACGGAAACTTTGTTGACCAGCACGGTGATTATCCCGGCGTAGTAAGGGAAATGGCAAAGACAATGAATGTTGAGTTGATAGATCTTCATCAAAGTTCAAAGGAAATGATAGTGAATGAAGGGGTTGAAAATTCAAAACGTTTTTTCCTTCACATTTCACCCGGTCATTTTAAAAACTATAAAGACAAAAAACCGGAAGATAATACCCACTTTAGTGATTATGGAGCAGCTTCAGTTGCTTCATTAGTTTGCAAGGCAATCAACGAGCAAAACCTTTCTTTAAAAAAATACTTAAAACCTTCTGACTTCAAGCAGAAATATGCTTATGAATTACCCAAAGTTTATAAACCACATTTCAAACAGGACACTGTAAATGTGCTTGACTTTGGTGCTGTGGCAGATGGTTATACTTTGAATACTGTTGCTATCAATAACGCTATTAATTCCTGTGAGAAAAACGGCGGAGGTGTTGTATTGATACCCCGTGGCTCTTATGTTTCCGGTCCTATTGTAATGAAAAGTAACATTAACCTTCATCTCGACCGTGGTGCGTTGGTGATTTTCAGTTCCGACTTTAGTCAATATCCATTGGTGGTATCTTCCTTTGAAGGGGTGGATGCTGCCAGGTGTCAGTCGCCGGTAGTTGCGGAGAATTTGCAAAATATTGCAATTACCGGCGACGGCATTTTTGATGGTAATGGTTATTACTGGCGGCCATTAAAAAAAGGAAAGTTGAGTGATAGTGAGTGGAAGAACCATTTGGCAAAATATGGCGGTGTATTAACAGAAGATAAAAAAACATGGTACTCTTCTGAAAAAGCATTGAAAGGTTTGAAAGAAAATAATATTGGCAAATTAAAACCGGGACAATCGGTTTCGGATTTTGAAAGTGTAAAAGATTTTCTTCGTCCAAACATGATACGCATTTATCAGTGCAAAAATGTTTTGATTGAGAATGTAACCTTTGAAAACTCACCGGCTTGGACAACCCATTTGATGATGAGTGAGCACATTACGCTGAAAGGATTAAAAGTGAAAAACCCATGGTTTGGCACTAATACAGATGCACTTGATTTGGAAAGCTGCAAAAATGCGTTAGTGGAAGATTGTGTGTTTGATACCGGCGATGATGGCATTTGCATTAAAAGCGGCCGTGATGAAGAAGGAAGAAAAAGAGGTATGCCAACAAAAGATGTTGTTATAAACAATTGCGTTGTGTATCATTCGCATGGTGGTTTTGTTGTGGGGAGTGAAATGAGCGGCGGTGCCAATAATTTATTTGTGAGCAACTGCAATTTTATCGGCAGCGATATCGGTCTTCGTTTTAAAACAACAAGGGGCCGTGGTGGCATAGTTGAAAATATTTATGTGAATAATGTAAACATGAAAGACATTCCTGCTGAAGCAGTATTGTTCGACATGTATTACATGGCTAAAGATCCTGTGGCATTGAATGGTGAAAAGAAAGAGCCACCAAAAGCGGAATTTAAACCAGTGGATGAAAGCACACCTCAGTTCCGCAATTTCTATTTCACCAATATTACCTGCAATGGTGCAGAGAAAGGAATTTTTGTAAGAGGCATCCCTGAAATGCATATAAAAAATGTAAATATTGAAAATGCAGTATTGCAGGCAGACGAAGGAATTGACATACAGGAAGCAAGCAATATCAACTTAAAGAATATTAACATTATCACTAAGAACAGCAATCCATTGGTGTATGTTTTAAACAGCGATAAAATAAAACTGGATAATGTAAAGTATAAAGACAGCGCCGATGTGTTGCTGCAGGTACAAGGCGAACGTTCAAAAGAAATAGCTTTTATCAACAGCAATGTAAATGGAGCAAGGAGAAAAATAACAGCAGATTACGGTGCAACAGAAGCAATGGTAAGCTGGGCAGAGGCGACGGAACCAGTAAAGCCTGTTAAAAAGAAAAAAAAAGAAAAAACAGGAAAGTGAAATAGAGTTTTATAATTCAGTTAGCGGCAGATAGCACAGTTGTTTGAATGATGAAGAAGTATCGCCCCTGACGGGGCTTTGGAAAAGAGGAGGTTTATTTTTCTGCCAATATTTCGCCCCTCACGGGACTGATAGTGCCGTAGGCACAAAACATTGGTAGAATAAATTGGAAAATAAGCAGAGTTCCGTAGGAACGCCACGATTGGCGATTTAGTTAGAGAAGAAAATTGAATATAGAAATAAAATTGATAAGCGATAGAATGAAAAGAATTGTTGTATTAGTTGTTTTGTTTTTTTTAATAAAAACATCAACAGCACAACAATTGCCTTTGTCGCAGCGAATGTCGTTAACGGCAATGAACCTTTGGAAAGATTCATTTGCTTTAAAACCTGGCAAACCTGCGAAATGGAGTTACGATCAGGGCGTGATATTAAAAGGCATCGAAGCGGTTTGGAAATTATACGGCGATGCAAAGTTCTTTGAGTACATACAGCACAGCATGGATTTTTATGTGCAGGAAAATGGTTCAATAAAAGCGTACGAAAGAGATGAGTTCAATATTGACCATCTCAACAATGGCAAAGTGGTGATGATGTTGTACGACATCACCGGCAAACAAAAGTATAAGAAAGCCATCGACTATATGTGTACGCAACTTGATGAACACCCACGTACACATGAAGGAAGTTTTTGGCACAAGAAAATTTATCCATGGCAGGTGTGGCTGGATGGTTTGTATATGGGGCAGCCTTTTTATGCAGAGTATGCCAGTCATTACAAACAGGATAGTTCATTTGATGATATAGCAAAACAGTTCATTTTAATTGAGCGCCATACAAGAGATAAAAAAACTGGTTTGTTGTACCATGGTTGGGATGAAAGTAAAGAGCAAGCATGGTCAAATAAAGAAACGGGTTGTTCACCAAATTTTTGGGCAAGGGCAATGGGTTGGTATGGTGTGGCAATGGTAGATGCACTGGATTATTTTCCAGCAAAGCACCCTGGTAGAGATTCCATCATTGGAATACTCAATCGTTTTGTAAAAGCCATTGTAAAAGTGCAGGATGCAAAGAGCGGTGTTTGGTATGATGTGCTGGATATGCCAAACAAACCAAAGAATTATAAAGAATCATCAGCGTCTTGCATGCTGGTGTACACAATAGCAAAAGCAGTTCGTAAAGGTTATATACCTGCTTTGTATTCATTGAATGCAAAAAAGGGATATAAGGGGATTGTAAAAGAGTTCATTGAAGTTGATTCAACAGGTCAAACCAATTTAAAAGGAACAGTTACTGTTTCTGGTTTAGGTGGTAAGCCTTACCGTGATGGAAGCTTTGATTATTACATGAGTGAACCGGTGATAACAAACGACCCAAAAGGTATTGGCGCATTCATTATGTGTGCTGCAGAAATGGAACTGGCTGCTTTGCCAAAAGTTGGCAAGAACAAAAAAGTTGTGTTGGATTGCTGGTTCAATAATGAATGGCGAAAAAATGGTTATGGTGTGAATGTTCGCCGACATTATACATGGGATGATGCAGAACAGGGTGGTTTCAGTTTGTTGGGCAGCATTTTTAATAATTACGGCGCTGTTACAACAAACCTGGAAGAATCACCAACAGCAAAGAATTTAAAAGGCGCTTCAGTATATGTGATGGTTGACCCTGATGGTTGGAAGGATACAAAGACGCCTAATTACATGGATGAAAAAAGTGCTAAGGCAATTGCTGATTGGGTGAAACAGGGTGGTGTTTTATTGTTGATGGCAAACGATACATCCAACTGTGACTTGAAATATTTCAATACGCTGTCAGAAAAATTCGGAATTCATTTTTCTGATAAAAGCAGGAACATGGTGCAGGGGAAGGAGTTTGAAACAGGAGC
>CAZBTD010000059.1:0-20655 GCA_964494815.1 uncultured Ferruginibacter sp.
CCATAAAAAAAGAAAAAGTTGAAGCTGCAGTTGGTAATGAGTTAATGATAAACCCCGGTCATTTAAGTGACAGCCTTGCCTTTGATCAGAACAGGGCATTTTTCTTTCTCAATTTCCGTCTTTCAAAGCATACAGTTTTCCAGTTCCAGTTTATTAAACTGCACCAATGGCAGGCAGCCGCCAACACACTTGATGACCAGAATGTATTTCGTTTCAGCATTCATCAAAAGTTTGACATAAGGCGCAAATAATCTTTTATATTGCCTTTAATTTTTCCCGGATGAAAAAACATATCATTACTCTGCTGTTGTTTCATATACTTACTGTGCCTGTATTTGCACAACAAACAAAATCAACAGAACATTTTAATAAAGTATGGGTTGGATATTTTAATCAAACAAGGTTTAGTGATAAATGGGGAGCATGGCTGGATATCCAGTTGCGTACAAAAGACGATTGGGTGGATGGAGTGGCGCAGGAACTGTACCGCCTTGGATTAACTTATTATGCAACAGACAATGTAAAGCTTACGGCAGGCTATGCATATATTACAGACCCTCCCGGCGATAACCACAAAAATATTTCTACTTATGAACACAGGCCATGGCAGCAAATTCAGTGGCATACAAAGTACGGCAAACAAAAAATGATGCAATGGTTCCGGCTTGAAGAGCGCTACAGGCGAAAAATTTTAAATAACGATTCACTGGCAGATGGATATAATTTTAACTGGAGGCTGCGTTACAACATCTGGTACGAAATACCCTTTTATAAAAATGGCAGCGAACCTAAAAGCTGGTCGCTTATTTTAAATGATGAAGTACATATCAACTTCGGGAAACAAATTGTAAACAACTATTTCGACCAGAACCGTTTTTTTCTGGGCTTTAAATATCAAACAGGAAAACACAGCAACCTGCAGTTTGGATATATGAACTGGTTTCAGCAATTAGCCGCAGGCAACCGCTACCGCAATAGTAATGTAGCCCGTGTTTTCTTTTTCCAAAATCTCGACTTGCGAAAAAAGAAACCCTGATAATTTTGTTTTTGAAACTGATCACTTAGTATTTACATTCGCAAAAAAATTAAAGAATGAGCGACGTAAAACTTACTACTGGTGAAATTCACACTAACAAAGGGGTAATGAAATTTGAATTGTACGATGACGCCACGCCAATTGCAGTGGCTAATTTTAAAAAACTGATCAGCGAAGGTTTTTACAATGGCCTTAGCTTTCACCGGGTGATACCTGACTTTATGATACAGGGCGGTTGCCCCAATGGTAATGGTACCGGTGGGCCGGGCTACACCATTCAATGTGAAACAAAAGCTGCAAAGCAATATCATGACCGTGGTGTTATCTCCATGGCACACCGTGGTCCTAATACCGGCGGCTCACAATTTTTTATTTGTCACAGCCGCAACAATACATCTCACCTGGATGGTGTGCATACCTGCTTTGGAAAAATTATTGATGGCCTTGATGTAATTGATGATATAAGGACAGGAGATAGCATTGACAAAATAGTATTGAATTAAAACTTTAAGGCAATTAAAGAAACAAAGCCCCCGGCATGCCGGGGGCTTTTATAAACCTAAAAAAGCCGTTATTGTTTAGCTGCGTTTTCTGCAAATTCCTCTTCTGCTTTTTTTTGTTTTTTGCGAATTTCCTGCCATGGCTTGTATTTGTCGCCGAGTATTTCTTTCAGCTTATTATTTTTCTCATCGTTGATGGCATCTTTCTTAGCTTTTTTGTCTTCTTCACTTATGTTGCTGTCTGCTTTTAATGCATTGCTTTGTTTGGTGGCATCTTCTATTACCGCACGTGCCTGCAGTATTAAGTCTTCTTTAAGGCCAATCTCTGTAAAAGAAGCAGAAAGATGTTCCTCCTTTAGTTTTTTAAGCTCTGCTTTTTTCTCTTTGCTTAGTTCAGGCTTTGCTTTTTCCTGTGCCTGTGTACTGGCTGCTGCAAACAAAAACAAAGTGCAGGCAAAAATTAATTTTTTCATTTTTATTTTTTTTGAGTGATATAATAAAGTTCAAATATAAGAAGGGCCGGGTAAGCAATTTGTAAAAAAATTATAAAGAGAAATTGGGTTGCCCTTGGATCAAAATGATAATGATTGTATAAATTTTTATTGCTGGCTTTATTGGTATAGTTTTGGCAACCGTTATCAAAAAAATATATGTCAGTAAAAACTATTTTTTCAGTGGCCCTGTTGATGGCTTCCTCAATGTTATTTGCCCAAAAGAAAAAACATGAGCAGGGCGACAGGGAAAATTTTTTTCGCTTTGGCGCCAAGGCTGGTGTTAATGTAAATAAGATAACAGGCCAGTCGTATAAGTCAGGCTTTAATTATAATTACCAGTTGGGTGGTTTTATGCAGTTTAATTTTAGTGATCGATTTGGAATTCAACCCGAAGTAAATTTTGTTCAATCTTCTTCACAGTTTACTAATGATGCAACTGATATATACGATGATCTTTTTAGAGATGGCAGCCAAAAGGAAGCTACATTGAATTACCTGGAAGTGCCGGTATTATTAAATATTAATGTTGGCGAAAGCAAGCATGTTAAGCTGCAGTTGGGCCCGGCATTTGGTGCAAGGCTTAGCGAAACGATTGACAGTTTAAAAGCAGGCGGTAACATATATAAAAAGGCAGACTGGAGTGCTATTGGTGGGTTGTGGATTCAATTGCCTGTGGTAAATATTGGTGCCCGGTATAAATATGGCCTTACCAATGTGAATGCAGTTGACGAGAGGCAGAAATGGCATACCCAGGCAATACAAATATTTTTAGGGATAACTTTTTAAATAAACCGTAAATAAATTTTAGAAAAGGGTTGCAATTACTGCAATCCTTTTTTATTTTTAGAAAAAACAACCGCAGTATGATCGAAAAAATGCCCCTGGATAATTTCCTTTTTATCGATATTGAAACAGTTTCGCAGCAAAAAGAATTTTCAGCATTAACGGGTGATTGGCAAAAACTCTGGGAAGAAAAAACAAAATATTCGTTGCCTGAAAATATAACTGCTGGGGAATATTACCCACAGCGTGCTGGTATCATGGCAGAGTTTGCAAAAGTAGTTTGCATCAGCATGGCGTATTTTAAAAAACAAGGTGGTGAATATCAGTTAAGGGTAAAATCTGTATATGGGCATGATGAAAAAAAATTGCTGGAAGATTTTATTGCTACAGTTAATCAACTGGAAGCTGCTAACAATAAATGGAGTTTTACTGGCCACAACATTAAAGAATTTGATATTCCTTTTCTCTGCCGCAGGTTTGTTGTCAACAGTTTGTCTATTCCCAACTATCTCGATTTTCAAAACATGAAGCCATGGGAAACAAATATGGTGGACACATTCCAGTATTGGCGCTTTGGCGATTACAAACATTTTACTTCTTTAAAATTACTGGCTGCAGCATTAAATGTGCCTTCGCCAAAAGATGATATTGACGGCAGCATGGTAGGTGATGTATATTGGAATGAAAATAACCTGGAAAGAATAGTTACCTATTGCCAAAAAGATGTAGTGACGGTGGCCAATATCATTTTACGATTTAAACATTTGCCGTTGCTGAAAGAAGAGCAGTTGTTGTTTGTAAAGTAGGATGAGACCATGCAAACAGCTTGAGCCATTATTCATACAGCAAATATTTTTTTCTTATTTTTTTAAACTCACTCAATGCAGGTTCCCAGCTTGCCCGTATTTCAGATTCTGTTTTGCCATCTTTTATTTGCTGCATCAGTTCGCCATTTCCAGCAAGCTTGTTAAAAAAATTGTTTTTTAAAAAGAAACTGTCTTTGCCGGGAAAAGCTTTGTAAGCGTTGATTAAATACTTCAATTGTATTTTGCCATTTACTTTTTTCAAAATATTTTCCATAGAGCCGCTTTCGTTCCAGCCATAACATTTTTTAAAAAAACATTTACTGCTTTTTGCACCGGCATTCGGCCTTGGTGTAAAGGAATATAAATTCTTTGGCAGCAAAGGATGCCCAAATATTTGAAAAGGTTTATCAGTTCCCCTGCCTTCGCTTAATACAGTGCCTTCAAAAAAACAAGTTGAGGGGTAGAGATAAATGCTTTGCATCTCTTTTAAATTGGGTGACGGATTTACAGGCAATGTATATTTTGTATCATGATTGTAGTTTTTACATTTTATCACCTGCACATGAAAGGGTGTGTCAACCGTGGGTTCGGTAGTTACATTGTATGCATTAGCGGCATTTGCTTTTTCACTCAGCCAGTTTTCTCCTGTAAGCATAAGTGCATATTCTCCAATAGTCATTCCATATACAATGGGTATGGGCTGCATGCCTACAAAGCTTTTAAATTTTTTATCCAGCACCGGGCCATCCACATAAAAGCCATTGGGGTTTGGCCTGTCAAGTATCATCAGTGGCTTATGGTTTTCAAGGCAGGCTTCCAGTATATATTCAAGCGATGAAATAAAGGTGTAAAAACGCACTCCCACATCTTGTATGTCAAATACCACGGCATCTACATCTTTTAAGTCAGCAGTAGTTGGTTTTTTATGATCGCCGTATAAACTAATAACGGGCAATCCGGTTTTTTTATCGGTACCATTGGCCACATGCTCGCCAGCATCAGCCGTACCACGAAAGCCATGCTCAGGGCCAAATATTTTTACCACGTTAATACCGCTTTTAATAAGTGTATCAACAAGGTGGGTACCTTTTACTGTGCTTGTTTGGTTGGCAAATACAGCAATCTTTTTTCCCTTTAGCATGGGTATATACACTTGTGTTCTTTCGGCGCCGGTAATTACCTGAGCACTGGCTGAAAAAATACAGGTGATACAAAAAATAATGAGTAGCAGTTTTATCTTCATGTGCTAAAGATGAATAAAACTTTTTAATTCTGCTGTATGGCCAGTAAACTTTAACTTGCGCTTTAGTTGAAGCTGCCTCTTGCTGAATAAAGAATTATTGTACAAGAGTGCGACGCCAATGAAGCTGAATAAAAATTTTCAGTTGGCTACAAAATCATTTTAATTAAAATAAAACTATGGCACAAGTAAAGAGTGGTGATAAAGTAAAAGTTCACTACACCGGAAAATTAACAAGTGGTGAACAATTTGATTCGTCTGCAGGAAGAGAACCGCTGGAGTTTACAGTTGGCGGCGGACAAATGATAAAGGGGTTTGATGCAGCTATGCCGGGCATGAGCGTAGGTGAAAAGAAAACCATCAATATTCCTGCGGCTGAAGCTTATGGAGAAAAAGATCCCAATGCAGTTATACAATTTCCCATGGAAAATGTTCCGGCAGATATGAAGCTGGAGAAAGGAATGCAATTAACATTGAGTGATCCCAATGGCAATCCATTTCCTGTGGTGGTGGCTGACATAAAGGAAGATGTGGTGGTGTTGGATGCTAATCATTTTTTGGCAGGTGAAGAGCTGGTGTTTGATATTGAATTGGTGGAGATTAGTTGATAATTGAAAATTTTATAATTGATATCAGCAGTTTGCGAAAGCAGGCTGCTTTTTATTTTCTCATTTCTTATTCCTTATTTTTACTTTCTTATTTACTAATACATGATTTACATCAGTCCCGATTC
The DNA here is from genome assembly GCA_964494815.1 of uncultured Ferruginibacter sp. Lineage (GTDB taxonomy): Bacteria > Bacteroidota > Bacteroidia > Chitinophagales > Chitinophagaceae > Ferruginibacter. The sequence continues at coordinate 5,593 of CAZBTD010000059.1, forward strand.
TGTTGCCGAACGCTTTATGCGGTATGTACAGGTTGACACACAAAGTGACCCCACCAGCACAGCACATCCCACTACGGAAAAACAAAAAAACCTCAGCAAACTTTTAAAAAAAGAATTGCAGGGTATGGGTATCAGCAATGCTGTTACCGATGAATATGGATATGTGTATGCCACCATTCCATCTAACAGCAATAAAAAAAATATACCAGCGATTTGTTTTTGCAGCCATGTAGATACAGCGCCTGACTGCAGCGGCACCAATGTAAAACCAATTTATCACCGCTATTATGATGGCAATGATATTGTGTTGCCAGATGATACAACACAGGTGTTGAGGATGAGTGAATCGCCATATTTGAAAGAACATATAAATAGTGGAGTGATTACTGCAAGCGGCTTAACGCTGCTGGGAGCGGATGATAAAAGTGGTGTGGGTGCTATTATGGAGGCTGCTATGTTTTTTATGCAGAACCCTGCAATAAAACATGGGGATATTAAAATATTATTTACGCCTGATGAAGAAGTGGGGCAGGGTACTGCTAAAGTGGATATGAAAAAACTGGGGGCACAGTTTGGATACACTTTAGATGGTGGTGAAGCAGGTAGTTTGGAAGACGAAACATTTAGTGCAGATGCAACTACAATTACCATACATGGTGTAATCACTCACCCGGGCTATGCAAAAGACAAAATGGTGAATGCCTTAAAGGTTGCAGGTGCTATATTAGATACATTACCAAAAAATGAATGGAGCCCTGAAACTACAGATAAAAAACAAGGCTTTGTGCATCCTGTTGCTGTAAATGGTATTGCAGAGAAAGCAACAATACAATTTATTGTACGGGATTTTGAAGACGATGGATTAACAAAACATCATGCACGCCTTAAGCAGCTTGCCGAAGAAGTGGTGGCAAAATATCCCGGCGCTGTAATAGAATACTCTTTTGTAGAGCAATACCGCAATATGAAAACAGTTCTTGATAAACATCCACAGGTAGTGAGTTATGCAGAGCAGGCAATACAAAGGGCGGGTTTGGTTGTAAAAAAAGAGAGTATACGTGGCGGCACTGATGGCAGCCGCTTTAGTTATATTGGTATGCCATGCCCCAACCTTTTTACTGGCATGCAAAATATTCACAGCAAACTGGAATGGGTGGGCACAAAAGATATGGCCAAAGCTGCTGAAACGGTTGTGCATTTATGCATGATATGGGAAGAGAATAGTTAGTACCCCATATAAAAACAAAACATCTATCTTCATCTTCTAAAACTTAATTCTATGGATTTTTTTAAAGAGTATTGGTACCTCATTCCAATTGTGTTAATTCTATCAAGCGGTTTGTTTACCATCAACCAGGGAACAATTGGTGTAATAACAAGGCTTGGTAAGTATGCAGGCATTAAGCGTCCGGGTTTAAACTGGAAAATCCCTTTTATTGATCAGATTTTCAGAAGGGTAAGCACTCAAAACCGTTCTGTTGAGCTGGAGTTTCAGGCGGTAACGGTTGACCAGGCCAATGTGTATTTTAAAAGTATGTTGCTGTACGCTGTGCAAAATGAAAATGAGGAAACGATAAGAAAAGTGGCTTTCAAATTTATAAGCGACAAAGATTTGATGCAGGCGTTAGTAAGAACTATTGAGGGTAATATCCGGGCTTTTGTTGCTACTAAAAGGCAAAGCGAAATATTAGGTTTAAGAAGAGATATTGTGGAATTTGTAAAAGAGCATGTGGATGCTTCGCTGGAAGAGTGGGGCTATCACCTGCTTGATTTACAGATCAACGACATCACTTTCGATCAGGCTATTATTGAAAGCATGAGTAAAGTAGTTGCCAGTACTAACTTAAAAGCTGCAGCAGAAAATGAGGGACAAGCTTTGTTGATTACAAAAACAAAAGCAGCTGAAGCTGAAGGTAATGCCATAAAGATTGCAGCCGAAGCGGAAAGGCAAGCGGCACAATTGCGTGGACAAGGTGTTGCATTGTTTAGAGAAGAAGTAGCAAAAGGTATGAGCCAGGCGGCTGAGCAAATGAAGCAGGCCAATCTTGATACCAATGTCATTTTATTCAGTATGTGGACAGAAGCAATTAAAAATTTTGCAGAGTATGGTAAAGGCAATGTGATTTTCCTTGATGGAAGTGCAGAAGGAATGCAAAAAACAATGGAGCAGCTAATGGGTATGATGCAATTGCAGGAAAAGAAAAAACTGTAATGATGGTTATATAATTCTAAGCCGGGTTTATCCCGGCTTTTATATTTTAGTTTAACAATATTTTACGCCGCTATCAATCCACTTTTCATTTTTCAAAACCATATTGCACACATGTTGGCATAATAATAGTAATCACTACCAATAAAAAATTACATTTGCCCAAAATCATAAACCAATGTTTGATTTCTTATTACAAATAGATACTTCAAAAATTGCAGCTAAGGCAGAAGGTTTCGAATCAGTAGGTGGTACCTTAGTGCAGGGTGGCTGGCTAATGGTGCCGCTGGCAATTTTATTCGTGGCTGCATTGTTTTTCTTTTTTGAAAGACTGCTGTTTATCAATAAAGCTTCAAAGATTGAAGATAATTTCATGAGTATTATCAGAGATCAAATTGTGACTGGTAATATTACAGCAGCACGTGGCCTTGCAAAAAATACACCTAACCCTGTTGCAAGAATGATTGACAAGGGTATTCAAAGAATTGGTAAACCTATTGAGGCGATTGAAAAGAGTATGGAAAACGTAGGCGTGCTGGAAATGTATAAGATGGAAAAAAACCTGAACATCCTGAATGTGATTGTGCGTATTGCACCATTGTTTGGTTTCCTGGGTACCATTGTTGGTATGCTCAGTTTGTTTGATAGTATAAATAAAAGTACAGAATATAATACCAATGTAATTGCCGGCGGTATTTATGTAAAGATGATTACTTCTGCAACAGGATTATTAATTGGGATTGTAACATATCTTGGATACAGTTACCTGCAGTCGAGGATAAGAAAAGTTGAAAACAAAATGGAAGCAGCCAGCGCTGAGTTTATAGATATTTTACAGGAACCTACAAGATAAACTGCCATGAGCCTGCGTAAAAAATTCAATGAAGAACATAGCGAAGTGGACACCGGTCCACTAAATGACATCTTGTTTATCCTGATGTTTTTCTTTCTCATCATTTCCACTTTGGCAAATCCTAATATTATTAAAATGAGTGTGCCAAAGGGAAAGAGTGACAGCAAAGCTAAACAAAGTGTAGTGGTAAGTATTGATAAGAATAAAACATTGTATGTGGGGCAAACAAAAATTGTCTTTGACTCACTGGAAAGTGAATTGAAGCGCCACATTAACATAAAAGATTCTACTAATAAGCCAGCTGTAGTGATTAATGCAGATTCTCTTGCTGTATGGAATGATGTGGTAAAGATTATGCAAGTGGCAAAAAAATTAGGCGCCACCACTTCTGCTACTGTAAAAAATTAGCAGCTTTTATCATTCTGCTTTTCCCATTTATATCTTTTTTTATTTCTACTTTGCTGAATAGTTTTTCAAAGAGAAGTGCTGTTTGTTTTGCAAAATCTTCATGTACTTCTGCATAAATTTTACCATTCTTTTTTAAATGGGATTTGGAGAAATTTGCAATAGCATCGTAAAATAATAGTGGTGACTTATCGGGCACAAACAAAGCAGTATAAGGTTCGTAAACAGTTACATTTTTTTCCAATTTGTCTTTTTCATTTTGTGGGATATAAGGCGGGTTGCTGACAATTATATCGTATGAAGGCAATTGCTGCCAGTTGGGTTTATTTAAGAAATCAAACAGTTTAAATTCAATTGCTGTTTTATTTACTTCTGCATTTTGCTTTGCCACAGTCAGCGTTTCGCTGCTTATATCTATTGCAGTGATTGTAAATAACGGCAGGCTCTTTTTTAATGCAACAGAAATACAGCCACTGCCTGTACCAATATCAAGGAGTGACAGCCTTTCATTTTTATTTTCATCAATGATCCATTGTACGAGCTCTTCAGTTTCAGGTCTTGGTATTAGTACATGTTCATTTACTGAAAATATAAGGTTGAAAAAAGTTGTACTGCCTAAAACATATTGAAGCGGCTTATGGGTTAATAATTGCTGCAGCACATCATCCAGTGTTTTTTTTAAGTTGTCATCTATCCTTTTTTCAGGAAATAATATTATATCTGTACGTTTTACAGATGCTTTTTCTTCAAATACAATAGCCGCAATAGCAGCAGCTTCATTTGAATTGTAAATGCCTTGCAGCTCTTTTAAATACAGCCTGTAATATTCTTTCCATGTCATTTGAACAAACATAGTTAATTTTCAATGCTTATTTTTGAAGCATTGGTTATCCATGAATTATATATGCAACGCTGCCTGCAACTGGCACAGCTTGGTGCAGGCAATACAGCCCCCAACCCTATGGTGGGTGCTGTATTGCTGCATAATAACGTTATCATTGGCGAAGGTTATCACCATCAATATGGAGAAGCACATGCAGAAGTAAATTGCATCAATAGCGTAAGCATTGAAAACAGGCCACTCATTGAAAAAAGTATTTTATATGTTTCATTAGAACCCTGTGCTCATTTTGGTAAAACACCACCCTGCGCCGACCTCATCATTTCTCAAAAAATACCCACTGTTGTTATTGGATGTACAGATAGTTATGCGGAAGTAAGCGGAAAAGGAATAGAAAAATTGAAGGCCTCTGGCGTGAAGGTGATAACAGGCGTGCTTGAAAAGAAGGCCCGATATTTAAACAGGCGCTTTTTTACGTTTTTTGAAAAGCATCGGCCTTATATTATTTTAAAATGGGCGCAATCGGGTAATGCACAAATTGCAAATGCTGATTTCTCCACTGTCAAAATCAGTAATGAATTTACTAACCGGCTTGTACATAAATGGAGAAATGAGGAAGCTGCTATAATGGTGGGTACTAATACGGCTTTGTACGATAATCCTTCGCTTACAAACAGGTATTGGCATGGCAATAGCCCTGTACGTATTGTAATAGACAAGGATTTAAAACTGCCATTGGGGCATCATGTTTTTTCAGGCGAAACCAAAACGATAGTTTTTAATTTGCTGAAAGAAGAAAATGCCGGTAATGTGATTTTCAAAAGAATTGCTGCAGAAAAAACTATACCATCAATATTAAAGCAATTATATGAGATGAAAATTCAGTCGGTATTGATTGAAGGAGGAACCAAATTGCTTCAGTCTTTTATCGATGGAGGAGTGTGGGATGAGGCAAGGGTAATTACAAACCAAACTATGATAATTGAAAACGGAATAGCAGCCCCGGTTTTACGAAACAGTACAACACAGCACACCGAAACTTTTTTTTCTGACAGCATACAATACTTTACTGCCAATAATGAATAAGCCTGAACTAACACAACCCCCAACTTTTTATTTTACAGTTGATCGCACAGGCATGGCCGAATTTAAAGACCGGGGCAGCAGGTTTATAGCATATGTTTATCCAATTGAAACGGCTGAAGATTTTAAAAAACATTTGCAAGTATTAAAAAAGGAGCATCCAAAAGCTGTGCACCATTGTTTTGCTTACCGAATTGGCAACGATGGAAACAATTTCAGGATAAGCGATGACGGCGAACCATCCGGGTCGGCAGGCAGGCCGATATTGGGGCAAATCGACAGCAAACAAGTGACAAATACAGCGGTAATAGTAGTACGATACTTTGGCGGTACATTACTCGGTGTGCCCGGCCTGATAAACGCATACAAAACGGCAACGGCACTTGCTTTACAGGTAACCCCAATTATACAGAAGCAAATAGAAGTACAGTATAAAATCCAGTTTGATTATACCCGGATGAATGATATAATGATGGTATTGAAACAATATAATTGTACCATCCTCAGCCAGGAATTACAATTATTCTGCACCATCACCACAGGCATTCCTGCCAGCCGTACACACGAAGTATTATATAAGCTTAAAGAATTACAAGGGGTGGATACTGCAAAATCTTAATATCATCTAATAAGAGCTTCCAATTTTTTCCTTCATTGGAATTTTTTCAAAATTTTATATTACTTTTAAACGCCCATTACGATAACAGCTTATTTAATACCAAACTAGATTATGAGGAAAACTCTACTATTTGCCCTGTTGTTTATTGCCATAAAACAACAAGCAGGGGCGCAACAGCTTCACTTTATGTCTATTTTTCAGCAGCACAATTCTATGTACAATCCGGCCGCTGCAGGTTTCACTGGCAATGCCGTATTTGGTGCCAATTACAGAAGTATGTGGTCTGCATTTTCTGGTAATCCAAAAACGTTTATGGCCTACGGCGATGCTTTCTGGGAAAAGAAAAATTCTGGTTTTGCAGGCTACCTGTATAAAGATGTAACTGGCCCCACCAGCAGAACCGGTTTGCAGATGGCTTATTCTTATCATGTAAAAACAGGTGCCAAATCAAAACTTGGCCTTGGTATTGAATTGCGTGGGTTGCAGTATGCAATTGATAAATCTAAAATCAGTGATGCACTTGGCAGCGATTTAGTGCTTGCAGGCAACAACACTTCATTCAAGCTGGATGCAGGAGCTGGTGTTTACTTCAGCGATGGCAAATTCAGTGCAGGTGCGGCTGTAAGCCAGTTGCTCCAGTCAAAGCTGGCATTTAATGATGTACCCAATGCAAAAGAAAGGGCCAAGCTATATCGTCACTATGTATTAAATGCAAACTACATTATTGAAACAGGCGGTAAAACGCACCTTACTCCTAATGCTATGGTAAGGTATATTCCTAATGCTCCTACAGAGTATGACTTTGGTTGCAAGGTGGATTATGACGACAGGCTTTGGTGGGCATTAAACTGGAGGGTAAGGCATTTCTGGAGCCTCCAGGCCGGCTTTAAGTTGGCAGAAAAAATATCATTTACTTATGCTTATGATTATTATAGTGAGCCTTTCTCCGATTTCAATAGTGGCAGCAATGCACACGAAGTTGGCCTTAGGTTCAGCCTCAAAAAATAGTCCTTATCTGTTACCATTGGAAACCATTTATTCCCCCTGTTGAACCACAAACTTTATTATTACAAATTATTCTTTGTCATGAATTTTATTACACTAAAAAAAGTTTTAGTTACAGTAGCCGCTAATGCAGCAAAACTGTTGCCGTTGTCATTGCTCTTTGTAATGATATCGGCAGTATCAATAGCACAGGCACCGGCAAATGATAACTCCTGCCAGGGTACTATGCTTACAGTGTCAACCACCTGTACGTATACAACTTCAAACCTTACCAATGCTACACACAGTACCACGGGTATTAACCCTACTTGTGCAGGATATACTTCTACCACTGTGGATGTATGGTTCAGGGCTGTTGTACCTGCAGGCGGGGCAATTACCATTGATATGCAGGGAGGAGGCGTTACCGACGGCGGTATGGCTGTGTACAGGGGCAATTCCTGTACAGCGCTTACCCTTGTTGCCTGCGACGATAACAGTAGTGGTAACCCCAATATGCCGCAGATTACTGCTACAGGGCTTGCAGTGGGCAGTACGGTGTATATAAGAGTGTGGTCAAAAAATGGTTCATCAGGAAGTTTTGGTGTTTGTGCAACAATACCTGTGCAAGCGCCACCAAATGATCAGCCTTGTGGTGCGATAGAACTTCCGGTTAATGCTACTTGTAGCAGTCCATATGCAGTTTTTACCAATGCTAGTGCCACCAATACTACCGTAGTACCTGCTCCATCATGTGCAGGTTATCTTGGTGGCGATGTTTGGTTTAAAGTAGTAGTGCCAACAGGAGTTACAGCTTTAGTTATTGATACCGAAACAGGTGTAATGCTGGATGGGGGCATGTATGTATATAGGGCCAACGATTGCGCCAGCACTTTTACAGAACTTATTTGCGATGATAACAGCGGTACCGGGGATATGCCTAAGATAACAATAGGCAGCCTTGTACCTGGCGAAACAATATGGATAAGAATGTGGGAGAAGGATAATAATAACAATGGCACTTTTGGTATTTGTGTATCAATTCCACCGCCACCACCTGCATATGATGATCCTTGCAATGCGGTAGAAATACCTGTTAACCCAACAACATGTAATTTCCAGCAGTTTACTACACAGGACGCTACTGCCACACTGTTTACGCCGGCACCTGGTTGTGCAGATTACCAGGGCGGTGATGTATGGTTCAAAGTAGTTGTGCCTGCAGGTGGGGCTATCATTTTAGATACAGATGACGGAGATATTACAGATGGCGGTATGGCTGCTTATAGCGGCAACTGTAATGGCCTTACGCTCATAAGTTGCGATGCAGATAACAGCAGTAATGGATTTATGCCGAAACTAATACTCGGTGGTCTTACCCCTGGCGATACTATTTGGGTAAGAGTTTGGGAGGAAGGTAATGATGCTGCAGGTACTTTTAGCATTTGTGCTACAGAACCGCCGCCACCGCCTGCTAATGATAACCCTTGTACCGCTATAGAACTTATTGCTAACACAATTTGTACTTATGAACAGTTTACAAACGAAAATGCTACAGGAACATCTTCAGTGCCGGATCCTGGTTGCGGTGTATATTCAGGTGGCGATGTTTGGTTCAAAGTAGTAATACCACCGGGAGGCACATTGGTGTTTGACTCACAAACGGGTGTGATAACTGATGGTGCCATGGCAATATACAGAGGCAGTTGTAATAACCTTACTTTGATTTCGTGTGATGAAGATGCAAGCAATAACGGATTCATGCCAAAAATTACTGCTACCAGTTTAATTCCTGGCGATACAGTGTGGGTTCGTTTTTGGGAAGAGGGAAATAATAACAACGGAACATTTGGTATATGTGTGAAAATACCACCACCACCACCTTCGAATGATGACCCATGTACGGCTACAGAATTGCCTGTAAATACAAGTTGTGTTTACCAGGCGTTTACAAACGAAAGTGCAACACCTACATCTAACATTCCTTCCCCAGGTTGTGCAGGATACTCAGGTGGCGATGTTTGGTTTAAAGCAGTAGTACCAGCAGGTGGTGCTATTCAATTTGATATGGATGAAGGCGAAATGACCGATGGGGGTATGGCAGTGTACAGAGGAACATGCGGAAATTTAACGCAGATATTGTGTGATGATAATAGCAGCTCTAATGGTAATATGCCTAAAATAATACTGGGTGATTTGACACCGGGAGATACATTATGGATTAGAGTGTGGGAAAATGGAGGCGATAATAATGGCAGCTTTAGTATATGTGCCAATGTTCCGCCACCGCCACCAGCTAATGATGCTACTTGTAATGCAATAGAACTTACAGCAGGTAATGGTTGCAATTATCAAGTATTCACAAACGAAAATGCAACCGGTTCTCTCGATGTTCCTAACCCTGGTTGTGCGGTTTATCAAGGTGGCGATGTTTGGTTTAAAGTGGTGGTGCCAGCTGGTGGAACACTAATTTTTGATACCGACGATGGCCAAATAACCGACGGTGGTATGGCAATATACAAAGGATCTTGTGGTAACCTCTCATTAATTGACTGTGATGCCGATGCCAGCAATAATGGTTTCATGGCATCTATCACAGCAGGTGGTCTTACCCCTGGCGATACCATTTGGGTAAGGGTTTGGGAAGAAGGAAATGATAACAATGGAACCTTTGGTATTTGTGTAACGATACCTCCTCCAGGCCCTGCTAATGACGACCCTTGTGGAGCAATAGCATTACCGGTTGCGGCAAGTTGTTCTTTCCAAACATTTACAAATGCAGGTGCTTATGGTACATCCAGTGTATCAGACCCAGGTTGTGCAGACTATAATGGTGGCGATGTTTGGTTTAAAGTAGTGGTGCCAGCAGGCGGAGCGGTTACCTTAGATACTCAGGCTGGCCAGGTAACCGATGGAGGCATGGCTGTTTATACAGGTACTTGCAGCAGTCTTACATTGGTAGAATGTGACGATGATGATGGTAATGGTAATATGCCTAAGATAACAATAGGTGGCCTTACCGAAGGTGATACCTTATGGATAAGGATGTGGGAAGCATTTAATGACAATAATGGCACGTTTGGTATTTGTGCCAGTATACCACCACCGCCACCGGTAAATGATAACCCATGCGGAGCTATCAGTATTACAGCCGCAGATACTTGCAGTTATACAACTTTTTCAAACGAAGGTTCTTATAACACTGCCTCTGTGCCTAATCCTGGTTGTGGTAATTACCAGGGCGCTGACGTTTGGTTTCAGTTGCCAGCACCGGCAGCCGGGGCACTTAACGTAAATACAATTGCCGGCACATTAACAGATGCTGCTATGGCGTTATATACTGCCGACAGTTGTTCCGGTACAATGACACTAATTGCTTGTGATGATAACGGAAGTTCAAATGTGGACATGCCATATATTACTGCAACAGGCATTGCACCTGGCAGCACTGTATTTATAAGAGTTTGGTCAATTGGGGGTGCTATTAATGCAGGAACCTTTGGTATTTGCGCTACTATTCCACCATTGCAGCCAGCTACATTCTCATTCTCCTGTTCAAGGGATACTTCATTTAACTGTGGTGGTGGAGACAGTTGTTTCACACTTACAGCTATTATTCCAGACATACATGCTCTTACAGACAGGTATGCTGTAAACCCATTAAGTGCACAGGGTTGTTTTAATCCATATACTGAACCAGGTAATGAAGGGCCGGCAACCGATCTTTCAAGAGACGACGTGTATTCAGATGTAATTACACTACCCTTTACATTCCCATTTTTTGGAACTAACTATAACTCACTTACAGCAAGTACCAATGGATATATAAGTTTTGATGCAACAGAAGCTGGAAACTTTAGTCACTGGAATATTATCAACGGAGGCCAGCCTCAAAACCTGCCAAGTGATTTTTATGACAGGGCATTGATAATGGGGCCGTATCATGATTTAGATCCGGCTAACTTCCCTAACCCTGGACAAAGGATTAAATATAACGTTACAGGCCAGGCACCTCACCGCAGGTGGATATTAAGTTTCTACAGGGTACCGCTGTATTCTGCGGCATGTAGTAACCTCGTTGAAAATACACATCAGATAGTATTGTATGAAGGTACTGGTGTGGTTGAAGTATTTATTTTCGATATGCAAAACTGCCTTACATGGAACCAGGGAAGAGCGATGGTGGGAATGCAGGACTTTGACCGTACAAGAGCTATTATGGCTCCTGGAAGAAAAGCTACTGATGCACCTTGGGGACGCACTGGCTTGAATGAAAGCTGGCGTTTTGTTCCAATAGGTGGCCCAACATTATTCAAGAGGGTTGAATTGTTTGATACCAGCGGCAACTTCCTTGCCACAGGAGATACCACTTTCCTTGACTCCGCAAGCCTAAGGGTAAACTTCAGAAACTTGTGTGCTCTTAAAAGGTTACCAGCAGGCCTTAATACATTACTCGTAAGGGCGGTGTATCAAAAATTTGACAACCCGGATTTAGAAGAAATAGGTGCCGATACTATCCAGATTTTTATTCCTAACCTCAAAGTTGATTTTGATGTAACCAATGCACTTTGTGTAACACCTGTTGGTTCCGTAAGCATACATGTACAAAGTGGCATACCACCTTTCAGGTTCTCGATTGACAGCGGCGCTACATGGGTAACAGATAGTGTATTTACCAATCTTGCAGCCGGTAGTTATTACTTTAAAGTAGAAGATAATGGTGGTTGTGGAAGGGATACTATTATTGTTGTAAATGCAGTAGGCAATCTGAATCCGCTGTATACAGTAACGAATGCTTCATGCAGTGGTAATGGTACTGTAGTGGTGGATGCATCTTCTGGCATACCACCAATAAGGTATTCTTCTGATGGAGGCGCTACATTCCAATATAGTAATACCTTCTCGTTGCCGGCTGGTATTTATAATTTCAAGATTGTTGATACGGCCGGATGTGTGAAAGATACTGTCATAACTATTATAGGCTCTGCCAACTTTACAATATCGGCAACGGTGAGCCCAACAAAATGTTTTGGAAGTGCAGACGGTAAAATCATAATCAGTGCTGTAGGTGGTGCCACACCATATCAGTATTCTTCAAACGGTGGCAGTACTTACCAATTGTCAGATACATTGATAGTAGCAGCAGGCACGTATTCGGTAAGGATAAAAGACAATGCCGGCTGTATAAAAGATACTGTTATTACAGTATCTCAACCGAGTGCTATAGCTTTATCAGCAGTGGTTACCCCAACAAAATGTTTTGGAAGTGCTGATGGTAAAATAAAATTAACAGCAAGTGGTGGTGGTAATCCAACGTTTGAATATTCATTTGATGGCGGCACTGCTTATCAATCATTCGATTCACTGAATGTTGCTGCAGGCATATATAATATCAGGGTAAGAGATGCAAATGGTTGTACAAAAGATACAGTTATTTCAGTATCAGAACCTGCTGCAGTTACCGTAGCTGCTGTTGTTACTGCTGCAAAATGTTTTGGAAGTGCTGATGGTGTTATTAAGCTTACTGGTGGTGGCGGCACAGGTACATTTGTATATTCAAGTGACGCAGGTGCATCATACCAGCCGGTTGATTCATTCCTTGTAGCAGCAGGCACATATAATATCAGGTTAAGAGATGCAAATGGATGTACAAAAGACACTGTAATTACAGTATCGCAGCCAGCAGCTATTACCGTAACATCTGCAACAACAACTGCTACAAAATGTAATGGCAGTGCCGATGGTAAAATAGAACTTGTTGCAGGAGGTGGCACGCCGGGTTACACTTATTCAAAAGATGGAGGGGCTAATTATCAAACTTCAGCAACATTCGATTTATTGCCTGCTGCGATTTACAGTATCAGGATAAGGGACACAAATGGTTGTACAAAAGATACAAGTATTGAAGTGAAACAGCCAGCAACCCTTACCGCTTCTGCAGATGCAGGAAATGCCAATTGTACTTCTGTGAACAGTGGTTCAGTAATTGCTCATGCATTGGGTGGCACGACGCCATATCTATTTAGTATTGATGGCGGGGCAAACTATGTTACAGACAGTAGCTTTACAACTGCACAAGGTCCTGTAACGATAACTGTAAAAGATGCAAACAACTGTACCGTAACTACTTCAGCAACTATTGGTTTTGTAAATGACCTTACAGTGCAGTCAATAACTGATCCTACCATTTGCGGCGATGTAGTAGTAACACTTACCACAACAAGTAATGGCGATAACTTTGCCTGGACAACATTATCAGGTCCGGGTACTGTAAGCAATACTTCAGCATTGAGCCCTACAACTTCACCATCAGCTACTACGGTGTATATGATAACAGCAAGAAAAGGAACAGAATGTACATCTACTGATACGGTAACAGTTGTGGTAACTAATCCGCCAACTGTAAATGCAGGAAACGGCCCTGTTATTGCACTCGGCCAAGATGCTCAATTGAATGGTACGGTAAGTAACGGCGCCAATTATGCATGGTCACCCACTACTTATCTGCAAAACAGCAGCACACTCAACCCAAGTGTGGTAATGCCACAGGAGACTATAGTTTATACACTTACAGCTTCTAATGGAGAGGGTTGCAGCACTAGTGATACCGTAACAGTTACAGTAATCAGGGATTGTATAAAAGTGAAGAATGCCTTTACTCCAAATGGAGATGGGGTGAATGATAACTGGATGGTGTACGATTCATATGCTTGTCTTGTGAATGTAAGAGTGCAGGTGTTTAACCGATATGGCAGCAGGGTGTTCCAGTCGCAGAATTACCGTAACGAATGGAATGGTACCTACAACGGTAAACCATTACCAGATGCCACTTACTATTATGTAATTGACTTTGTGAAAACAGATGGTGTTAGTTACCAGGTAAGGGGCGATGTAACTATCCTGAGATAATATGAACAGATGAATATTGAATCATTAAGAGAATATGTTCTTGGAAAACCTTCCGTAACGGAAGGTTTTCCTTTTGGTGATACCGTGATCGTTTATAAAGTAAACGATAAGATGTTTTTGTTGCTGTCACTGGATACGCAACCATTGCAGTTTAATGTAAAATGTGATCCTGAAAGGGCAGTTGAGTTGAGGGAAGAATATCCTGATGCAGTGCTGCCCGGCTATCACATGAATAAAAAACATTGGAATACAATAATTGTAAATGGAGCATTAACAGGCAAGCAATTACTGCAGATGATAGATGATTCTTATGAGTTGGTATATAGGAAAACGAAAAAGTAAAACTTATTTTTTCTCATATTTCCAGTTTCTTCCTTTGCCTTCTGCAATCCATTCAATAGCTGTTTGCATTCTTTTATTACGGGTATCTTCTGTTTTGGCCTCTGTAAGCCAGGTTATGTAATCTTTTCTTTTACCTGGAGGAAAAGTATTCCAAACTTTTTGAGCGCTTTTGTTTTTTGCAATGGCTTTTACAAAATAATCAGGCGCTGTTATTTCTTTTGGTTGTACTGGTTTTGCTTTGGGTGGAAGCTTGATGCCGTTGTCATTTAATGCCATTGCCTCCTTTATCCATGCAGTTATTTTTTTGTCAGACGGTAAATCTTTTAGCGAAGTAACTTTTCCTAGATGACCCATTGCAACTTCTGATTGTGCTGTTTCTCTCAGTATTGGGTCTTTCATAATCGAAGCTTTCCAAAAACCAAAAGCACAATGTTGTTTAAATGCTGCCATACCACACATCATTTCTCCTTTATAATCAAAGTGTGGCATGCCCCATTTTATTTTTTCTTCTGCATCTGGGCAGGCCGAATGAACAAGCTCCCTTAAATGATTGAGAATCGGTTTTGCAAAATCGGCTGACTTGGCAATGTATGCATCTATGGATTTGTTGTGAGACGGCATTGGTAGATTAATTTATAGCTAATGTAAGAAATCAATTCGTTCTTGCTTTGGCATAATATAAATTAGCTACATATATCATTTTTTGAAAGCAGGGCTTACCACCAATTCCTTACTTCCGGCAGTATAAACATAAAATCCTTCTCCACTTTTCACTCCCAACTTACCAGCAGTAACCATGTTCACCAATAAAGGGCAAG
>CAZBTD010000060.1:0-3694 GCA_964494815.1 uncultured Ferruginibacter sp.
GCCGGTATGGTATAAGCAGCACTGCTGAAGAAGGTATTGCTGCCCAGGTTAGCATTTACTTTAAACGTACCGTTGCTAAGTGTAAGGAAACCTGCTGCTGCGGTAAAGCCCAAGCCGGTTATTTCCACACTATTGCTGGTGTAGTCAGTACCCTTATTTACAGTCAAGGTGCGGATATTGGCTGTACCGGCGTCATTGTGAAATAATGCATTACCTGCTCCGGTAAAGGTTATCCTTGCACCGGCAGTATTGCCATTTGTATTAAAGTCAATAAGCCCATCATTGCCGATGTCTCCACCTACAGAAAGCACATGACCTGTCTGTGTACCAGTGAGAGCAGAGCGGAATACACCGCCAGGACCTATAAGAAGGCCTGTAGTTACAGTAAGTGTTCTTGCCGTAGTGGCTTCATACTCCAGGTTACCCACTATAGCAAGTGTACCTGCAAATGCTGCTATATCAATGGTAACTGTATGACCTGATGATATTATTACATTATCATTTGGAGAAGGTATAATTCCACTGCTCCAGGTTGCAGTCTGGCTCCACAAACCACTAGCTATGCTTGAGTAGTTTTGTGGCCCAAGTGTTGACTGATCCTGGAAGGTTGGAGATGTAAGATTGTAAGCCGGCTCGCCACCGCAACCACCATTATAAGCATATACCGTAAAGCGGTATGATGTACTGGCCGCAAGGCCAGATGCTGTAAACGTGGTACCTGAGCCAGAAGCAACTACTGTAGCATTGCCCAATGCAGCACCTGCTGTATAGTATGTTCCGTTGGCAGGATTTGTATCAGGGTTTGTGCTGCCTGGTGTACGAAGTACCAGGTAGCCTGTAGCACCCGGTGCTGCTGCTGCTGTAAATGAACCAGCAATAGAAGCACTGGTTACAGTTGGGAATGTAAGGCCTGATGCCTGTGTTGAAGGCGTTGCACAAGCTCCAATTAATCCAAAATCATCAAAGCTTACATAGTAATCCCCTGTTGACCATGATTCATTAAAGCGGAACGTAACAGTTTGACCTGCAAAAGAGCTAAGGTCAACAGACTTAGAAAGATAACCGCCTGGTGTATTGTCAGAAACAGCAGTACCAAAGTTGTTCCATGTGCTGCCATTATCAGTTGATACCTGTAATTGGAAGCTGCCCCATCCTGCAGATGTATAAGTTACAGGCTGGCTGCCGCTATTATAGTCCATTACAGAGTACTTATAAGTAAGTGTATAACCTGCTGGTAATGTACCAAACTTAGGCAGGTCAAATGTTCCGGTAGTGGCAGAACTCCACAAATTGCGATACATACTTGAGTTACCTGCACCATTGATGAGTGTTCCAATTGTCTGGCCAGTAGTTGTCCAGCCAGCAGGTGCAGTAGTTAATGTACCAAAGTTTTCTGACCATGGAACTGTTCTTAAAGTGGTAGCAGTAAGTGTACCTGAGTACAGGCTGCCGCAACCGCCAGGATTTGTTACCGCACTTACCCTTACATAGTAATTAGTATTGGCAGAAAGGCCGCTTATATTAGTTGTAAGTGCTGTCCCTACATTAAGGTTATTGTAACCAGAAACAAAGCTTGTAAATGATGCATCAGTAGCCACATCTACATAATAATCCACACTTGGTGTGCTGGATGCTGTCCAGCTAGCAGTAAAGCTGCCAGAGTTGAGATTACTGCTGGTAGGCGTACCTGGCACACCCGTAGCAGCACTACAAGTAGTTACACTTGTATTGTATGGACTGGTTGTATTGTAAGTTGGGCCTGCGCAGGCATTATTATTAAAGCTATAGAAATAATAATTGTACTGAGTGCCGGCAGTAAGGCCGCTTTCTATAAAGCTAAGGCTGCTGCCAAATGAAACAACAATACCTGTGCTTGCCGGGCCGGCTCCACCTACGGTGTATGAAATACCATCAGATGGTGCAGTTACTACATCTGTAGTGAGGTAACGTACCACAAGGTAACCTGTAGGTGTAGAAGGGGCTGCGGTGAAATTACCGGTAAATCCGTTAGCCCCAAGGTTTGTAACTACCAAAGCAGAAGGCTGATCTGATGGTACTGTACATGGGGTGAGATCACCATAAGCAAAATAGCCTGTGAACGGCGTAATAGCCGCATTAGAAGATATGAAAGGCGGCGTACCAGATGTAAAGCCGGCACTGCCATTTGCTGCTGCATAAATACCAGCAGCAGAAGGAGCCTGTAATATTTTATTAGTGCCCAATATACCTGCAGCCGCCAACCTTACATGGCTGCTGGTAAGATTTGCAGCACCTGAAACAGGTAATAATTCCCAGCGATCTGCACTGATACTTGATACGCCAGCACCCGCTGTTCCACTATTGCTGGCAAAATATTCACCTGACAAAACAACTGGACCACCGGCTGTAGTAATAGGATCTGCACTCACCGGAGCATAAACACTTCCTTTGCCAACAGGGAAATCTGCATATGTTGTACCGCTGGCAGTTCTGCTGGCAGTAAACACACGGGCAAATGGCCCAACAATCATGTTTGTATTGCTGAATGTACCAGACAATGTACCTGCAGCAGGAGTACCTGTTGCAGTACCAAGCTGAAGAATATTAGTTGATGTTGTATTAATTAAACCAGCTGTCATTGTAAGCGTACCACTCACAGATAATGGAGTAGCAAGCGTTACCCCACCAATGCTTGTATTATTTACGGTTAAGTTTACCATACTTGCATTAGGAGAAGCAGCTGCGTTACGATATGTACCTGCACCACCTATTGACTGTGCGTTGGTGGCAGCAGCCAAAGTTAAATTTGAAGTTGTATTTGCAGTAATAGTACCTGTAGAAAGCCCGCCGACATTGGTTAAAGTACCGCCGGCATTAACAATTACATTACCACCTGTTATGAGGGCAACTGCACCAGCAGTTATATTTAATTCTCCTCCATTATTAACTGTTACATTACCATTAGCTGTTAACTGGTATAAGCTTGTTACCATCCTGTTTGTACCTACAGGCCCGTTAACCACTATGTTACCAAATGATAAATAGGTAACTGAAGCCCATGGATCAATAATGAAGCCGGTGGCTGCACCACCTGCATCAGTTGATACGCCATCTCCAAAATAAGTAGTGTGGCTGGTAGATGTGGTAAGAGTATTAGTAACAGCGGTTCCGTTGCTCATGTTAATTGCATTGGTTGCTGTAGTGTTAGCATGAGGGTCAACGATGTAAAGATCACCACCTGTAAGATTTACCTGGTTGGTAAGCAGATTTAACAAAGCAGTTCCTGAAGCCACACTATTGGCAGCCACACCGCCTGCATTACCATCTATCCTGATAGTACCACCGCTTTGATTAAATGTTGAAGCAGAAGCTGAAGACAGGTTGCCATAAACATTGAGGCTGCCTGATGAAACAGTCAATATACCGCTATTGCTAAAGGTTCTGTCAGCAACTGAATTATCAGTAATACCAACGTTAATTGTACCTCCTGCTACTGTGAATGTAGCAGCACTTCCGTTTGTAATACCTGTAGTAGCTGTTCCACTAACAGAAACTGTTCCGTCATTCGCATTTACTGTTCCATTATTAGTCAATGTTCCTGAAATAGTTGAGGAAGCACCTGTATTATAATTTAATGTGCCACCAGAATTAACTGTAAGTTGTGCTATATTATTAGTGGCTGTTGTTACCGGCACAGTAGTACTTGCTGCAATTA